>NZ_CP022992.1:300000-489416 GCF_002278075.1 Paraburkholderia aromaticivorans
ATACGCCGGATCAGGCCATTATTTTGGTCGTGCTGGTGCAGGCCTGGGCCGAGTACGCGCGGGCCAAGCTGCGAGACAGATCGCGGCAGCTTGAATAAGTGCGTCCTCTGGGTATAGTGGGTTAAGAATCGGGCAGTCGCGGCCGTTAACACCTAGGGCAAAACGATCACCCAAACCGATGCCTTTGCAACTACGCAGGCTGCGCCCACGAATTTCGACCCAGGATTCCAAGCAAAGCGGCGAGCGGTGGGGAAAAAACAGGGATAAACGTGAAGAAAATTGCACTTCATCGAATAAGCCTGATCGCCGGCTTAGCGATCGTGGCCGCCACGTCCGCGGTGAGCAGCGCAAGTGTCGCCTTTTACAAAGGGTATCAGCGCGGCAGCGACGACGGGAAACTGGAAGCTGCCCGTAATTCGGCCTCGGCTTTGACACGCATAATGACGAGCGGAATCAATGTGCGCCAGTTGGACGGCACCGACAAGCGCTACATCTTGACGCCGGTTGAAGCGCAACCGCGTTGAGCGGGTGCAAGACACGATTTTGAGGTTGATTTAGAACGGGTCGGTGAACGACATGGCGAGAACAATTTGGAACAGGCTGAAGGGACTGCTTCTGATGGCATTTTGTGCCGGCACTTTGGCATGGATGCTGGGATGGCTCGCGAAACCGCTTCCACCCGGTAGTCTCAAAGACGCGCCAATGACAGCCGCGTGGTTGGCTCCAGGCGTGATGGGCTTCCCGGCACTCGCGTCGCAATCATCGCTGGCATTGCTGGGCTGCTTTACATGACGGGCGTCTTCCCGTCGTTGAGGCGACTCAACATCGAAGTCGGTTCTCCGCCAGTGATGATGCCCATCAGGTTGTTCGTCATGGTCATTCCGCCGGTTACAGGGCCTTTGAAAAGCCCTTGCGTGCGACTAAATGGATGGGCCTGCCGCAAGCAAGGCCAAAGCAATTCGGCGCTCGAGCGCCCCGCACGAACGGCCGGTAGCCGGAACTTGGAAGGCCAAGATGAGGAAATTCGCGATCGCCTCCTTCGTTGCCGCTCTGCTCACGAGCCCGGCTTTCGCCGCGAACGTCGGGGGCGTAGTCGACCTGACTGCATACGACGCGGCACTTGCTCAAAATGAGCAAGCCGCTGTGCCGATTGAAAAGAGGCTGGTGAAGGAAGAAGTAGTGAAGCGCGAGCACGCCAAAGTTGATCGAGTCGATATTGTCTCGCCTGGCGTGGCAAGTGCCGTTTTTGCGGGTGGGATCGCAACTGTGAGGTTTGGCTTCAAGTCGCCCATGGACTGTCCCGTAAACGACGACCGCCAGTGTGAAAAGAAGTTTGAGGCCAATCCGCTCGGATTCGAAGTTTTGTCCTATAAGTCGCATCGCAATTGAGCACACCAGAAAACAGGATACGACGGCATGCGCACGCGCGTCTCTCATACACACCCGATCGGAAACGAGTCTTTGGCCACCGCACGTGTTGATGGCCTTACCGCGGCACGGCGGGCACGCCCGATCCAACATGTGCGGCCAGCAGCCACGCCTCGGCCGAACTGTCACGATGCCGTCGACGCGTGGGTGGCCACTCATACGGGCACTCAGGCCGTGCGCGGTTGGCTCGCACTCGAACTGGACGGCGCGTCGGTGCGCTTCGTTGCGCATTCAATCGTACGCAATGTTGACGGCATACTGTTGGACCCGACCTTCTCGGAGGGCGAGCCGGCTCTCCCGTTTGTGCCACATCCGCGTGCGACCGGAGGATTCTTCTCGCTGTTATGTCGGCCCGGAGCGCCCTATGAGCTGATGGTGTTCACCCGTAACGATGATGTCTTGCCTGACTAGATTCCTTGACTGAATTGATCTTGTAGTAGTCGAGTCAAGTTTTCTACGCGGCGATTTTGACCTGGTCGCACCAGGTGTTGATGGCCTGCTCGGCGGTGCGGAAGCTGTGCTGCAAAGACGCTGGCGAGGCCGCGGGCGCCTGAGGGCTGACCAATGCAAGGCCTGGGCGCAAGATGCGCGAGTACACGCGTGTGTAGAAGAGTGCCGTTTGCAGCCCCAGGTTGGTGAGCCGATAGCGGTGGGTCTTGGACACGCGCTCGATCAGGCCATGCAAGCGCAGGCGTCGCAGCTCGTAGCTCATGCGCCCCGGGCCGATTTCGCCGGGACGCAGGCCCGGCAGCACGGCGTAGGCTTGCCGCAGGTCCTGATTGGTAAAGCCGCGTGCGACGAACACGAACATCACCAGCGCATGCAGGAGCGCTTGGACGTTCGGCTCGGCAAAGCGCAGCGCCGGTGCACGCTGCCCGTCAACATGACACGGACGCTGCAGGTCCTGGAACGCATCCTCGCCCAATGCACAGTCGTGGCTGATCTGCTCGATCTCGAGCATGCGCCGGTTGGCGGCAAAGCCGATGCGGCGCAACTCGGGCAAGTTGTGCAGCAGCCGTCCCACGCCGAAGTCGCGGGTGTCGTTGATGGTGGTTTCGGTACGCAGCGCCTGGCCCTCCTTGTGGTACTGCTTGATGCGTGAACGCTTGTAGTCGACATGCAGCGAAGGGGTGACCCCTTCGGTAATCACCCGGGTCCGAAAGCGCCCCGGGGTGCGCCGGTTGACGCGGCGATCGAAGATCAGTTGCACCTGGCCCGGGCGTCCGATGTCCAGGTTCTCGCGGATGACCTGCTCGAAGAAGATGCGGCCCGTCACGGGTCGATCGAGCACCTGGGTCAGGGCGAACTCGGCCTGCAGGATCGACAGCGCGTAGCGGTAGCCGGCGGCTCGATCGTGGCGCTCGAACGGATGCGGTAGCCGCGCGAGCCACTTGCGGAGCAGCCGATCAATCTTGCGCTCATCTCCGTTGATGCACAGCCTGGCGTTGTAGGGAAAGTAGGAACAGAACTTCAGGAAGAACGGGCCGAAGTCGTCGTCCACGCAGTAGAAGTAGTAGTGGTTCACCATCGCGCTGCCCTCGACCACCCACGGATAGCTCATGCCGGTGCGTGCACAACGGCGTCGCTCGGTGCGCACCACGCGCGCCTTCTCCTGGGCGCGGCCCACATACAGAATTCCTTCGTCGGCGTCGAAGCGCTGCAGATACTGCTGGGTGAGGTCGTCCTTGCGCTGGTGCTTGCTGAAGCTCACCAGATCCACACTCTGCCGGGCCACAAACCTCTCGATGTTGGCCACGAAGGCCTCGGTCTTGGGCGCCACCGTCGCGGTCGAGGCGAAGCGCTGACCGAGATGACCGCGCAGGTACCACACCACGCCACCTATGCGCTGCAACTGCGGCACATAAACGTTCAGGTACATCCGGTGGATGCACTCGCTCTCGAACACGACGTGATCGCGCAGAACTTCGCACACACTCTGTGATAACGTCATGTCTGGCTCCGGTCGTCCACGGGGTCTTCGGACCCCATTGAGCTTCGAGCTCGTACATCTCTGGGCTTGTCCCAGCCGGCTCGACCGGAGCCACCTTACACCACCAGCGCTCCGCAGTCACCCGTACCACTCGTCGGTCTGAGGCGGAGCCTCGTTAGGACTATGGGAAACCAACTTGAGGTCGAGCGGAACCTCGCCGACCTGGAAACTGCACGTGCAAACCTGACGAATCTTCGCCGGATCGTTGACACTATTGCTCGCTATGTCGATAAATGCCGCGACCTGCATTTGACTGATCGGCTAGCCCTCGACTGAGGAAAACAACCGGCGCCAGCGGCGCCCCGTGTCCGGCCGGTAGCCGGCGCCATGGACAGGAACGCAATGTACAAAGAGATTACGCCGTCGAACGATTGGTTCTTCGTGCATGACGGTCACAGTGAAAATGCACCGCCCGTTCTCTGGCACGTGGCCGCGTGGGGACCTGACCGAAGAAGGGGAAGTGGTCGGCCTCATCGGTGCTTTCGGTCGGGAGGACGGGAGTAAAGGGAGGACACCTCGCCTGATCCAGGTACCGGCCGTCCCCGGAAGTTATCTGCACCTCCGTCAGTTGACGGCTGCGGAGCTCGAGTTGGCGACGAAGAGATCCCGGCAACAGTCCGACGCGTAAAGACGGGAAAGGGCTATGACACTGCGCTTTCAAGTATTCACTCAACGCGACGCGGCGAAGCCCAAGTTTTCCGCGCCCTGGTATTGGGTCGCATCCATGTATTCGACGTTCTTCTGCGGCCATGGCGACTATTGTCGAATCATGGACACCAAGCGCGGCGAGACGATGATGGAATGGGGCCGCGCGACGGGCACTAAAACACGTTACGACAGGTAGGAAAACATCGGCGCGATCGCGCCCCCCGCACGGTCGGCCGCCGTGAAAACGAACGAAGAGAATCATGAGCACTCCCGTAGTCACCATTTCCGTAGAAACGATCAGCGACTCCCTTACTAAACAAGGGAATCCTGCTCTCTTTGAAACGCACATCGTTGGACTGCTCAACGAGGGCTATACGGTCGGCATCAGCAATGAAGGTGCGCTGACGAAGGTTTTCACCGACGCCGCTGAATTCGCTGCATGGTTCAACAACTTGCGCCTCATCATCGGGCGGAATGTGAAACGTGTCGCGCAACGCGATCACCGCGGGATCGATCTCGATGGCCACTATCCTTGTATCCGGAAGATGCCGGTAGCAGTACTTGGCCAGCGATCCCCCGCCTAAGCCGATCACTGAAATTCATCTCGCCGACGCAGCCGCCCATCGTCGAGGCGACCGCAAGCACTTCGCCCAACTCCTGCTCGGTCGCACCCAACTTCACCGCCTGCTGCACGTAGAACTTGAAACACGGCTCGCAGCGGGCCGAGATCGCCCACAGCATCGCGGCCAGCGCCTTCAGAGGGGCCGGTAACGCGCCGTCGCTGAAGATGGCTTCCTGCCGCATCTGGTTGATGTGGTGGGCGGTGTTCTTTGTCAGCTTGCCGAACTCGGCCATCAGCCCCAAGGCCGGATCTATGTCGGTCAGTTGCATGTTGTCTTCCTCACGGTTGCACGGTGGATGGATCTCTCCAGATATTCCGCACCTATCAGTTAGATCACACCCAGCAGTTCCTTCAATTTCACTGCTTTCGATCGACTTACCGGAACTACGGTGCGCTCTGCATCAGCCATGACAAGATTTACGCTTTCATCAAATTTAATAAGCTCTACTGCATAACTAAGGCTAACGATGTGGCTACGGTGTACTCGCAAGTAGATGCTGTCGTCCAGTCGTAGTTCAAGATCTGACAGCGAAAAATTAGAGAGGTAGCGATCGTCTTTTGTGACAATTGTCGTGTAGTGGCCGTCGCCTTGGAAACGCACGATATCCTTGAGGTCGATCAGAATCATCCGATTCTTTCGATAGACGGGAAGTTTGAATAGGCGTCTCGGCGACGGGGCGTTGCTGGAGTTGCCGCTTGGACTTTGCCTAGGAGGTTCGGTTGTGATATCGGTCACGTCATAAAAAATCATACATGTGCCGCACATCCCTTGTAAACCTGCCATCCGGGAAACCTTGATCATCAATATTCTGTCAGGAATGTTGATCATCATCGCGAGCGGTGGCGGGGACTTCGCCGGACAACCGCCAGCATCTCTCGACTGCAGGAGAAAGCGGAGCTTGTCGCGGCTCTTCTCAGGGTGCAACTGCACCACGTCTATGCCGAATAGCTTGTCCTGCATTACACCTAGCGATTGTTGGGCAGCCGGTCCAAGGATCTGCAACGCGACATCATTAAACGCCGTCACATGTCCCTCTGCACTGAGCCAAACCACCCCTGGATTGAACTGCTCAAGCTTATGGTGGAACGTCTCGTTGCGACGCGGATCCGTCGTCAGCATTGCAGGTTGCGCAAGCGGGTCCATTCAATGTCTCCATGCCCACGTGGGGGCCTTCCACGCTCCAGGCGGTCTATTTTCGTTGTATGTCTTTTCCGACATTCGCGCAAGTTTTCCTGGAATTGATGCAGATAAAGCCGACATTCAGGAAATTGCTTTGAATTGCTGCGCTGCGTTGTGAAATCCTCGGTCCACTACGTGGCCTGACTGGCCCGCACAACGTGCACATTGTCCCAAGGCTGCGTAGCGCTGACAAGTGGCACCTACTGCTCGTCCAATGGCCGGACGGTGAGTCGAAGATCGGCGATGCCTCCGGGTGTGCAATGTGTTGGTATGGCCCTAGCACGGCCACGGATACATCGTTCGCGCTGCCGTCGTGTGTAGCGTCGGGCGCTGTAAAAAAAACTGAAGTTAGCCAATGGGGGGAGGAAATGAAGCGCTGGTCACTCGGGAAATGGATTGTTGCTGCTGTGGCAGCGGCAGGCGCGACTTGCGCGCAAGCTGACCAAGGTGATGTGCTAGCGCGCTTCAGAGTATTGAGCATCGAGCCTGACGTGTCGACGTCGGGAACGTTATCGACGCTCAATATGGGGGTCAACAATTCCATCGTTCCGGAAGTCGATTTCACGTACATGGTAACGGGAAATCTCGGGGTCGAATTGATTCTCGGTATGACGCGCCATACGGTTACGTCAAGCCTGGGTGGGCTGGGCCGGGTCAGCCTTCTGCCGCCAACCCTCACGCTGGCCTGGCATTTCAATCCGCAAGGGAAGATACGCCCCTATCTCGGCGCCGGATTCAACTATACGTTGTTCTACAACAGTTCTTTGCAGGCGGGCGGTACGAGCGTTGGCGTGCACAACCATAGCTTCGGCCCGGCGTTGCAGGCCGGCATCGACGTGCAAGTGACCAAGAAGATTTTCGTCAACGCGGACGTCAAAAAGCTGTTCATCAAGACGGATGCCACGCTCGACGGTGCCCCAATCGGAACCCTGAAGATTAATCCGTGGGTGGTCGGGATCGGTTTCGGCGTCAAATTCTGATTTCTCAGCCATGCTCGTGTTTGCACCGCGTCCGCTTAACGTACGGTTGCCGACGATTCGTGCACGTATTCGACCGTTCGAGAAATCGAGTTGAATTGCTGCGCTACGTAATGAAATACTCGACAACAATAGACCGATGACGCTCCCCTTCACAGGCGGATGATAACAAGGAGACATGTGTGATACCCCGGCCATTCGAATACCACGTTCCCCGGACCTTGCCAGAGGCAATCTCGCTGTTGAACGAGCATGGCGACGACGCGAAGCTCCTTGCCGGCGGACACAGTCTGTTGCCGATGATGAAGCTTCGCTTTGCCGATCCAGGTCATCTGATCGATCTGGGAAAGCTCGCCGAGCTCAAGGGTATCCGAGAAATCGGCAATGAAATCCGCATCGGGGCGATGACGACCGAGAACGAACTGATCTGGTCCGAGCTGCTGCAAAGGAAATGCCCGTTGATCGTCGAAGGCGCGCGCCTGATTTCGGATCCGCAAGTGCGCTATAGAGGCACGATCGGCGGCGACATCTCGCATGGCGATCCGGGTAACGACCACCCGGCGTTGATGATGGCGCTGGATGCTTCGTTCGTGCTCGCCGGCCCGCAGGGCGAACGCGTCGTTCCGGCCGACGGATATTTTCTCGGCACTTACCTGACGCTGCTCGAGCCGGGCGAGATCATGACCGAGATCCGCATTCCGATTTCCGCGGAGGGCACCGGCTATTGCTACGCAAAACTGAAGCGCAAGACCGGTGACTTCGCGACTGCCGCCGCGGCGGTGACGCTGCGCATGAGCGGGGAGACCGTGAGCGACGTGCGCATCGCCCTCACCAACGTCGCGCCGGCGGCCATCAGGGCGACCGACGCGGAGCAATGCCTGCGCGGCAAGCCGCTCGACGACGAACGCATTGCCGAGGCGGTGCGCCTGGCGATGAGCATCTGCGAGCCGGTTGCCGATCTGCGCGGCGATATCGAGTACAAGACGGCGATGGCGGGCGAGATGACGCGGCGAGCGCTGCTCACGGCCTATCAGCGAGCAAAGCGTTGAAAGACGGATCTACCCGGAGACATGTGATGAGCAACAAGGTCATGGTGTCGTTCAAGCTGAACGGCAAGCAAACGGATGTGGTGGTTGAGCCGCGCGAGCTGCTGATCCACACGCTGAGGGAAAAGTGCCTGCACACAGGGCCGCATATCGGCTGCGAGACGTCCCATTGCGGCGCCTGCACCGTCGATGTGAACGGTATGTCGGTCAAGTCCTGCACGATGTTGACGGTGCAGGCCGACGGCGCCGAGCTGTTGACGGTCGAAGGATTCGCGCAAGACGGGCAGTTGCACGCACTGCAGGAAGGCTTCATGCAAGAGCACGGTTTGCAATGCGGCTTCTGCACCCCGGGCATGATCACCCGTGCTTACCGGCTTCTAAAGGAGAATCCGTCTCCGACCGAAGAAGAGATCCGCTACTGGATGGCGGGCAATCTCTGCCGCTGCACGGGCTATCAGAACATCGTGAAGGCGGTGCAGTACGCCGCCCGCAAGCTGCGCGGCGAGGCGGTCGAGACATCGCATCCGCTGCTGGAAGCCAGCGCGCACTGACCGACGGGAGACACGCAATGGGAAATATCGACGCGAATCTCGAGCGGCTTGCGGCACTGGAGGGAATGGGCTGCTCCCGCAAGCGGCGCGAGGACCCGCGCTTCATCCAGGGAAAGGGAAATTATGTCGACGACGTCAAGATGCCGGGCATGCTGTTCGGCGTGATGGTGCGCAGTCCTTATGCGCATGCGCGCATCAAGAAGATCGACAAGACGCGCGCGCTCGCGCACCCTGGTGTGCATGCGGTGCTGACCGCCGAGGACCTGAAGCCGCTCAAGCTGCACTGGATGCCGACGCTCGCGGGCGACGTGCAGGCGGTGCTGGCGGATGAGAAGGTCTGCTTCCAGAACCAGGAGGTGGCATTCGTCGTCGCCGACGACCGCTATGTCGCGGCCGATGCGGCGGAGCTGGTCGAAGTCGAATACGAGGAGCTGCCCGCGGTGGTCGACCCGCTGCAGGCGCTTGCCCCGGATGCGCCGGTGATTCGCGAGGACATTCGCGAGAAGCTGGTCGGCGCGCACGGCGCGCGCAAGCACCCGAATCACATTTTTACGTGGAACGTCGGCGACAAGGACAAGACCGCGCGCGCATTCGAAAACGCGGATGTCACGGTCGTGCAGGACATGCTGTATCCGCGCGTGCACCCATGTCCGCTGGAAACTTGCGGCTGCGTCGCGTCCTTCGACAAGGCGCGCGGGGACCTGACGGTCTACATCACGTCGCAGGCTCCGCACGTCGTGCGAACCGTGGTCGGCATGCTGTCGACCATTCCGGAGTCGAAGATCCGCATCATCTCGCCGGATATCGGCGGCGGCTTCGGTAACAAGGTTGGCGTGTATCCCGGGTATGTCGTGGCCATCGTCGCGTCGATCGTGCTGGGGCGGCCCGTCAAGTGGATCGAGTCGCGTGCCGAGAACCTGAGCACCACCGCGTTCGCGCGCGACTATCACATGACCGGAGAGCTGGCCGCGGATCGCGACGGCCGGATCAAGGCACTGCGCGTGCACGTCACCGCGGATCACGGCGCGTTCGACGCATGTGCGGATCCGAGCAAGTGGCCGGCAGGCATGTTCCACGTCTGTACCGGCTCCTACGACATACCGAACGCGTTCGTGTCGGTCGACGGCGTCTACACCAACAAGTGTCCGGGCGGTGTCGCTTACCGATGCTCGTTCAGGGTGACGGAGGCGGTCTATCTGATCGAGCGGATGATCGACGTGCTCGCGCAAAAGCTCGGCATGGACAAGGCCGAAATACGTTTCAGGAATTTCATCCGCAAGGACAAGTTCCCGTATGCGACGCCGCTCGGGCTCGAATACGATTCGGGCGATTACGAAACCGCGCTCAGGAAGGTACTCGACGCCGTCGACTATCCGGCGCTGCGCGCCGAGCAGGCCGCGCGGCGCGCGGACCCCAACGCCGAGTGGTTAATGGGCATCGGCATCGTGACCTTCACCGAAATCGTCGGGGCGGGACCGTCGAAGATGTGCGACATCCTCGGCGTTGGCATGTTCGATTCGTGCGAGATCCGGGTTCACCCGGATGGTTCGGCGATCGCCCGCATGGGCACGATCACGCAGGGACAGGGCCACCAGACCACCTATGCCCAGATCATCGCGTCCGAGGCCGGGATTCCCGCATCCATGATCCAGGTCGAGGAGGGCGATACCGCAAGCGCTCCGTACGGTCTCGGTACCTACGGGTCGCGCTCCACGCCGGTTGCGGGTGCGGCGGTCGCGCGGGCGTCGCGGAAGATTCGCGAAAAGGCCCGGAAAATCGCCGCGCACCTGCTCGAAGTCAGCCCGGACGATGTCGAATTCGATGTCGACCGGTTCGTGCTCAAGGGGTCGGCCGATCAGTTCAAGACCCTGAAGGAAGTGGCCTGGGCCGCGTACAACAATGTCCCCGAAGGCATGGAGATGGGGCTGGAGGCGGTCGATTATTACGATCCGCCGAACTTCACCTTTCCGTTCGGCGCCTATGTGTGCGTGGTCGATGTCAACCGCTATTCGGGCGAGACGCGGATTCGCCGGTTCTATGCGCTCGACGACTGCGGCACGCGCATCAATCCGATGATCATCGAAGGGCAGATCCACGGCGGCCTGACGGAGGGCTTCGCGGTCGCGATGGGGCAGGAGCTTCCATATGACGAGGCCGGCAATCTGCTGGGCGGCACGCTGATGGACTACTTCGTGCCGACCGCTGTCGAAACGCCCCATTGGGAGACCGATTTCACCGTGACGCCGTCTCCCCATCATCCGATTGGCGCAAAGGGCGTCGCCGAATCGCCGCACGTCGGATCGATCCCGTGCTTTACCGCGGCGGTGGTCGATGCGTTCGCGCACCTTGGCATCACCCACATGAACATGCCCCACAACGCGTACCGCGTGTGGCAGCAAAGCCGTTCGCTCGGGCTGACGAGGCAGTAACGCATTGCGATCGAACCGCAACTCGCGGCAACCCAAGCATTCCTTCTAAGGTGGGCTGATGAAAGTCGTACTTGAAAAAGTGTTTCCCGTGGCGGCGAGCGCGGATGCCGCATGGCAGTTCCTGCAAGATATCGAGGCGGTGGCCGGGTGCATGCCGGGCGCGAAGATAACCGAGCGCGTGGACGCCACGCATTACAAAGGCACGATCGGCGTGCGGCTCGGTCCGGCCTCGATGTCGTTCAAGGGCGATATCGAGGTGCCGACGATCGACGCGGCGGGTCGCACGTTGCATCTGATTGGCAAGGGCTCGGATTCGACCGGCACGTCTGGTGCATCGATGGACCTGGTCGCGACCGTGCGGGCCACCGGCGAGACTTGCGAGCTGGTCGGCAAGAGCGAGGTGGCGATGAGCGGAAAGGCCGCCGCGTTCGGCGGCCGGATGATGGACACGGTTGCCGACCAGATACTCAAACAGTTCGCGGCCAACTTTGCCGCGCGAGTCCAGGCATCGGAAGCGCAGCGCAATGCGGCGCCGTCCGGCGCGCCGGACGGCTCCCCGGCGGCGCCGGCGGCTGCCGCTGCCATGCCGCATACCGAACTGAACGGTTTGGCGCTGGCGTGGGCGGTCCTGCGCAGTTGGCTGCGCGGGATTTTCTCTCGCAAGACGGCCTGATTTCCGGGGGGGCCATGTTTACGGACCGCATGACCGACGTGGTGAGCCTCCAGGAGAGCCTCGAGCGCCATGGATTCATTGCCGAGCGCAGCCTCGCGGCGACCCTGCTGTTGACGATGGAAATGCGGCGGCCGTTGCTGCTGGAAGGAGAGGCGGGTGTCGGGAAGACGGAGGTCGCGAAAGCGCTCGCTCGGCTGTCGAATACGCGCCTGATCAGACTCCAGTGCTACGAAGGTCTCGATACGCACTCGGCGTTGTATGAATGGAACTACCAGCGGCAGTTGCTTGCGATCAAATTGCTCGAACAGGACGCGCGGCCGGTTTCGGACAAGGAGCAGGATATTTTTTCCGAACGATATCTGCTCAAGCGTCCGCTGCTCGAAGCGATAACGACGATGCCCGCGCCGGTCCTGCTGATCGACGAAGTCGACCGCACCGACGAGGCGTTTGAAGCGTATCTGCTCGAGCTGCTGTCCGACTTCCAGATGTCGATTCCGGAACTCGGGGTCATACGCGCGTCCGAGCGGCCTCTCGTGATCCTGACCTCGAACGGCACGCGCGAGATCTCCGATGCGCTGCGTCGCCGGTGCCTGTATCAGTACGTCGATTATCCGAGCTTCGACAAGGAACTGTTGATTGTCCGCACGCGGGCTCCGGATGTGCCGGCGAAACTGGCGCTTCAGGTCGTCGAGTTTGTCCAGGCGGTCCGGCAAATGGACATTCAGAAAAAGCCGGGCATTGCCGAGACGCTCGACTGGGCGTCTGCTTTGCTCCGTTTGGGCGTGAGCGCGATCGAGCCGAACGGTGCCGAGCGGATCGTGGATTCGCTGTCCGCTCTCGTCAAGACGCGCGAGGACCGGGCCGGCCTTACCCGTCCGGTCGTCGAGAAATTGGCAGCCGCATGTTGACCGACATCCGTTGCGCCGATCACCGGGCGCCGCCGCCGAGCCTCGAAGAGGCACTCGTTTCCCGATACGTCGGGTTCGCGAGATGGCTGCGCGCATACGGCTTTCACGTCACCAGTGCCGATGTGGCCGCGGCGATGGAGGTCGCGCAGCGCGTGGGCCAGTTCGATGGCCTGTTGTTGCGCTGGACCCTGCGCGCATTGGTCTGTTCGCGCGCCGAGGAGTGGCGGCGCTTCGATGAACTATTCGATGCGTATTTCAAGGTGCCGAATCGCCGGGCGCTGGTCGAAACGCGTGCGGGCGGTGCCCTGCGGATCGTGCGGGAATGCGACGGCACCCGGCGTGACGATAGCGAAGGCATGCCGCTGTCGCTGGCCGGGCGCGGCGCCGATGCGGCGCACCCGGACGGCGGCGCAGCCGAGCGCGGCGTCACCGGCGAATCGTCGCTCGCGCACGCGGACTTTCGTCACCTGAACCAGCCGGACGAATTGTTCGCCATCGATGATGCGATACGGCGCTTCGCGCAGCGGCTGCGAGGTATCCAGGTACGCCGCGAACATCGCGCGGAGTCCGGCCGCGTGATCGACATGGCGGGTACGATCCGGCGCAGCGTGTCGCGCGGCGGGCTGCCGCTGGAACTGGTATGGCGCCGCAAGCGGCGCCTGCGGCCGCGCATCGTGCTGCTGCTGGACGTCAGCCGCTCGATGAACCTGTACAGCTATTTCTATCTGCGGCTCGCACGTGTGTTGAGCGCGCGGGTTTCCGACGTGCATTGCTTCATCTTTCACACGCGGCTCGTGGGTGTTACGCAGGCATTGCGCGACCCGGATCCGTGGCGCTCGCAGGAACGGCTGCAGTTGCTGTCGCTCGGATGGGCGGGCGGCACGCGCATCGGCGAGAGTCTTGGCGAATTCAACCGGCAGCATGCGGCGACGCTGCTTCACTCGCGTACCGCGGTCGTGATCGTCAGCGACGGCTACGATGCCGGCGAGCCGGAACTCTTGCGGCAAGCGCTGCGCGCGATCCGGCGCCGCTGCCGGAGTCTGGTCTGGCTCAACCCGCTAGCGAGCCGGGCCGGTTTCACGCTGACCAGCGTCGGGATGTCGGCGGCGCTGCCTTATATCGATCTGCTGGCTGGCGCAGCCGATCTCGCGAGTCTCGAGCGGGTGCTGCCGCAAGTGTTGTCCGTACTGCAATGAACGACGATACCCTCGTGCAACTGGAACAACGGCTGATTGAACAGGCGCGCCCGTTCGCCGTGGCCACGGTGATTCGCGCAGTGCCGCCGACCTCCACGTGGGTCGGTGCGCAAGCGCTGGTTGAAGGCGACGGGACGCTGCACGGCTGGATTGGCGGCGGCTGCTCGCGGGCGATCGTGGTTCAGGCCGCGCAGGAAGCGATGAAGTCGGGACAGCCGAAAATGGTTCGCATCAGCAATGAACATGCGACGCCGGAGGCCGACGTGGAGGATCACGCGATGCCGTGCGCGAGCAACGGCACGATCCAGCTCTTCATTCAGCCCACGGTACCCGCGCCATCGGTGCTCGTGCTCGGATCGACGCCGACAGCGCTCGAAGCATGCGTGCTGGCTCGCCGGATCGGGTTGAGAGTCTGCGCCGCAGCCAGCGTAACGGCGCCGCTCGCGGAGCTCGGCCTGCAACGGGTCATCGAGGGTTTCGACACCGGCGCGCTCGACCGGCTCAAGCCGCAGTTCGTTCTGGTCGCCACGCAGGGCGACGGCGACGAGGACGCGCTCGAAGCTGCTTTGCGCAGTTCGGCGGCGGCAGTGTTGATGGTCGCCAGCAAGCGCAAAGCAGAAAAGCTGCGCGCGGCGATGCGCGCGCGCGGCATCGCTCCTGAGCGGCTCGCCGCGCTGCATGCGCCGGCCGGACCCGATATCAACGCGCGCACGCCGCAGGAGATCGCGCTTGGGGCAGTCGCGGGTCTGGTGACGCTGCGCCGTCTGCTGGAGCAAACGTCGGCCGCTGCGCCGGACCCGCACGCCGTCGGTGCCGACGCGCTGCCCGTCGCGCCTTCGCGCGAATCTACGGCATCGGCCGAGCCGGCGGCCGCCCGCTACGTCAATCCGGTGTGCGGAATGGAGATCGATATTGCATCGGCTCGGCACGTCGTCGCATTCGGCGGACAGCGCCACTATTTCTGCTGCGACGGTTGCAAGCTCGAGTTCGAGCGTTCGCCCGATAAATATCTTGCGATCGCGCAGGGCGCGCGGCAACGGGAGGTGACATGAATGGGGGGAGGGACGCTGCGGCGCCGCGGAGTCCTGTGCGGTTCTCGGCGGTCGTGCTGGCCGCGGGCATGTCGTCCAGGATGGCGGGCAAGCATAAGTTGCTGCTGCCGATCGGCGGACAGCCGGCAGTCAGGCGCACCGTCAGCGCGCTGGCCGCCGCCGGCCCGGAAGAACTCGTGGTCGTCACGGGCTTCAATGGCCGTGACGTCATCGATGCGCTCGACGGGTTGCCTGTCAGGTTTCAGGGCAACCCGCGCTACGAAGAAGGGCAGATGACGTCGGTTGCCGCCGGCGTGGCCGCGCTCCGCATGCCGTGCAGCGTCGTGCTGGTCTGCCTGGCCGACCAGGTCCTGCTGGATGCCGGCGACTACCGGGAACTGGTCGACGCGTTCGGCGCGATGCCATACGGGTCGATCCTGATTCCGGCATTCAACGGGCAACGCGGCAATCCGGTGGCGTTTTCCGCGAGTTATGTGCCGGAGGTCGTGACCGGACGCCTGAATCCAGGGTGCAGGAAACTGATTGCCGAGCATCCCGATGAAGTCTTCGTCCATGAGGCCGCGCACGATCGTTTCACGGTCGACATGGACACGCCGGAGGATTACGCGCGCATCCTGGCGCGATTGGGCATTTCGCCCGATGCCGTTGCTGAAACGGGGCTGGTATGAAGCACCTTTCACTCGCGAAACCGGCCATGGTCGGGGACGGCCGGCCGCATCCGCATCTTGCTGCCGCGGCGATGGTGGCCGGCCCTTGGGCGGCGCAGGTGGCGCTCTTGCGCAGTGTGTCCGAGCTGTCCTGGCTGGCACTCGCCGCGTGTCTGATCCTCGCGGGCCTCGCTGCACTGGAACGGCTACAGCCTGCCGGGCGGGCAGCCGAAGCGTCGCAGGCCACGCTGCTGCTGGGCATGCTGGGGATGCTATCCGGGCTGACGCTGGACGCGCGCGGCCCCGGTCTGGATCTGATGACCTCGCTATGCGGTGCAGGCGGGCTAGACGATTTCCTCTTTGCTTCGTACCTGCACTGGTCGTGGTTGCCCGCGATGCACGCCGGAATGCTGGCCGGCGGGAGCGCTGCGTTGCCGCTTGCGCGGATAACGCGACGGCGCGCGCACTCGTCATGGCAAACGGATATTCTGCGGCACGCCGCCTGCTCCGGCTGGATGCTCGCCGGCATGACCTTTGGCGTGCTGGCCTGCCAGCGCGCGGCGGCGTGGTTTCCCGCAGGCGCGGCCCCAGGCACCGGCCCGGCATCGATGCTTGGCGGCATGTTCGCGGGAATGGTCTGGGGGATGGTCGCAAGTGCGGTTTTCAATCGTGCCTGCTCGCGCTTGGCACGGGTAGCGATTTAATTTAGTCGACGGGATGCCTACATGGATAGTACCGATCACTCCGTCCTGAAAACCTGCATCGACTGGCTGGCCGCCGGCCACAGGGTTGCGCTTGCCACCGTCGTGCAGACGTGGGGCTCCGCGCCAAGGCCCCTGGGCGCATGGGTGGCGATTCGCGACGATGGTCAACTGGTCGGCTCGGTGTCGGGCGGATGCGTGGAGGACGATCTGATCGATCGCGTGAAAAGAGACATCCTGACCCAGGCGTTGCCACAGAGCGTCCTCTACGGTGTCTCCCGCGACGAAGCGGCACGGTTCGGTTTGCCCTGCGGCGGGACGCTGCGTCTGGTTGTCGAGCCGCATCCCGAGGCCGACGTTCTGCGCAGGCTGCTCGAACGCACGACGGAGAAGAAGCTTACCGCGCGCGTGCTGGACATGAGCACCGGCAAGTCGACGTTGCACGACGCGGATCGTTCCGACACGCTCACGTTCGATGGACGCACGATGCGGGCAATCCATGGCCCACGCTGGCGGCTGGTGGTGGTCGGGGCGGGTCAACTGTCGCAATATGTCGCACAGATGGCGTTGGGTGCGGATTACGAGGTCGTCGTGATCGATCCACGGGAGGAATTCGCCGCGGGATTTGGTGTGCCGGGCGTGACGTTTTCGCGCGGCATGCCGGACGATGTCATCGCGGAATTGGGCATCGACATCCATACGGCGATCGTCGGCCTCACCCATGACCCTAAGCTGGACGACATGGCCTTGCTCGAGGCATTGAAGTCGCCGGCCTTCTACATAGGCGCATTGGGCAGCCGCGTGAATACGGCAAAGCGCAAGGAGAGGCTTTTGGAGTTCGATCTGACGAGCGAGCAGATCGATCGGTTGCAGGGGCCCGTCGGCCTTTTCATCGGTTCCCGTACGCCGGCGGAAATGGCGATTTCCATCCTGGCGGAAATCACCGCCGCGAAGTATCGGGTGCCGGTTTTGCAACGGCGATCGATTCCCGTCCCGCAACTCATCGAGCGCGCCAGGTCGATCGACGTGCTGACGACGGCATAGGGCGATCTTTCCGACGCGACGCAGCCCGGATGCGTTTCAGGGCGCGCCGCATGCCGGTTCGCCGCTCGTCGGACCTCGGGGCGTTTTCCGGTTGCGGGCTTCATCCCGGCCGGACGCAAACCATTCGTGGTTCAGACCTCGCCAAACTGGTCCGCCAGATGCTGTTCCCCATGTTCGAGCATGAAGTAGCGGAACGCCTCGGCGGGGGGAGAAAGAACCTTCGACAGCATGTTGACGATATGCCAGCGGCGAAATACCGGCGTTTCTTCGACATCCACGACTGCGATGCGGCGGCTGGCCAGCTCGAGCCCGATGGTGTGCAAGGACAGCAGGCTGATTCCCATGTTTGCCATCACTGCCTGCTTGATTGCTTCGTTGCTCGGCATTTCCATCGCGATCCTCGGGGTGATCCCGTGGCGCCGGAAGTATTCCTCCAGTACCGCGCGCGTGCCGGAGCCCGGCTCACGCACGATGAAGCCGTATGCCGCTATTGCCAGCGGGGGAACATGGCCCAGCTTGATCAGCGGGTGTTCCGGCGCGGCCACGACCACGTGCGGGTGGGCTGCGAAAGGCTCGGCCCGCGTGGCCATTTCCTTAGGGGGGCGCCCCATGACGGCCAGGTCCACCTCGTTGCGCCGCAGCTGTTCGACGAGCGACTGCCGGTTCGCCACCGAAAGGCTCACCTCGACACCCGGATGGTCATCGCAGAAACGGGCGAGCAGGGGCGGCAGGAAATACTGTGCCGTGCTGACCATGCCGATGACAAGGCGGCCCGACTCGACTTTCTTGAAACGGGCCACCATATCTTCCGCATCCTTGAGCACGCCGAGAATCTTGCGCGCGTGAACGAGAAAGTATTCGCCGGTGATGGTCAGCGAGACCTTCCTGCCATCGCGGTCGAACAACGGCAAGCCGATCTGCTCCTCGAGCTCGCGGATCTGCATCGAGACCGCCGGCGGCGTGAGGCTCAACATCTCGGCGGCCCTGGCGAAACTTAAATGGCGCGCGACGGCGACAAAGACACGAAGCTGGCGAAGCGTGACGCCCTTCATTAAGAAAACCTGAAGTGAGGAGAAAGAAGAAATGAATTTTCCTCAAGCATTTCATTTTTTAAGCTTCATGTCCATAAAGTCCAGCACTACAGGACAGGAGGAGGGGTGATAAGCGGGTCTGCCGAAAGCAGCGCGATCACCGATGCCGGAAGGCGTTACAGGCCGTGGTTCTCAAGTACGAGGAAATGGTTGCTGGCAGCGCGCGGGTTGACGCGAGGTGCGCCGAGTCTGCACATGAGCTCCGGAAAACCAGCGTGACCATTACGGCCATGAAACCATCGAAATCCTGTGGCAGGGGATGGAAAGCAACCGGGAAGACCGATGGTGATCGTGGCCGGCTACAAAGACCGCATGGCGCTTTGGGGGAATCCAGCCCAGGCATGTGCTCGCGCATCGCGCAACCGCGTTTCGCCAATGTCCGCGGCATGGTCGATGACGCCGGAGCGCACGCGGCCGCGCCATGCATCGCGCCTGCTCAACGGCACTGGAACGGCCGCCGACGAGCAGTCCCTGATCACCGTTATCGCTTCCGCTCTGCTTGCCGGCCAAGTGCTCGCGCAGGCACCGGACAAGGAGTGAGCCATGAAAGCCCTCATTTTTGATGTCGATGGCACGCTTGCCGATACCGAGACCGCCCACCGGGAGGCCTTCAATGCCGCCTTCGCGGAGGTGGGCCTCGACTGGTTCTGGGACGAGGCCCTGTACACCCGCCTGCTCAAGGTGGCGGGCGGCAAGGAGCGCCTCATGCACTACTGGCGCATGGTCGACCTGGAAGAAGCGAGCGGCAGCAAGGTGAAAGAAGTCATTGACGCGGTGCATGCGGTAAAGACCCGCCACTACACCGAGCGGGTCGGCGGCGGCGGGCTGCCGCTACGGCCGGGCATCGCCCGTCTGATAGACGAGGCGGCCGAGGCCGGGATTCCGGTTGCGATTGCCACGACCACGACGCCGGCCAATCTCGACGCGCTGCTGCAGGCGCCGTTTGGCAAGAGCTGGCGCAAGCGCTTTGCCGCGATTTGTGACGCCGGTACCACGCAGGTGAAAAAGCCCGCTCCCGACGTCTACCTCGCGGTGCTGCAGCAACTCGGCCTGAAGGCGGACGACTGCATCGCTTTCGAGGATTCCGCAAACGGTCTGCGCGCCGCGCAGACCGCCGGCATCTCCACCATCGTCACGCCGACCGCGTACACCGCGCTGGACGACTTTGACGGCGCGCTTGTCGTGCTGCCTCACCTGGGCGACCCGGAGCAGCCGATGCAGCAGCACGTTCCCGGCGCGGACCACCGCTGGGTCGACCTGGCCGCATTACGCCGCTGGCATCGGGGCCAGCTTTTCGAGGCGGCCTGACTTGTGCGCGAACCTGGCCCGCATGGCGGCCGTGATCAACAGCATGGCCCTGCATCGTGGGTCAATTCCCTATGACGACACCTTCATGACGTTTTCCGACTATTCGCGCGACGCTATCCGTACGAGTGCTTTCGAGCAGCAACGCGTGATACATGTCCTCGCCCATGATTCGATCGGGCTCGGCGAGGACGGTCTTACGCATCGGCCGGTCGAACACCCGGCCAGCCTCCGCCTGATCCCGAACAACCATGTATGGCGTCCCTGCGACAGCGTCGAAACCGCGGTTGCCTACCTGGCGGCGCTACAGCGCGGGAGCGGGCCGAGTTGCCTGGTGCTGTCCCGTCAGCCGCAGGCTCCATTCGGACGGGATAGCGAACGGATAGAGGCGATCAAGCGCGGGGGGTACGTGCTGCATGACGTACCGGCGCCCGACGTGGTGCTGATTGCCACGGGTTCCGAGGTCGAGATCGCGATGTGCGCGGCCGGCCAGCTGGCCGAAAGCGGCATTGGCGCGCGCGTGGTGTCGATGCCCTGCGTCGAGGTCTTCCGCGCGCAGGATGCGGCCTATCGCGAAGCGGTGCTGCCGGCGGCCGTACCGCGCGTCAGCGTGGAAGCCGGCGTGACGTGGTTCTGGAAGGCCGTGGTGGGCGAACGCGGCGCAACGGTAGGCATCGACACCTTCGGCGAATCGGCACCAGCCGATGCGCGGGGCCGGCACTTCGGCCTGACACCGGCCAAGGTGGCAGAAGCAGCGCGTTCGCTGCTGGAGCGTGATTATGAACACGCGTAGCGAAACGGTGCTGTTCGACCTGGACGGCACCCTGGTCGACACCGCGCCAGACATCGTGATGGCCGCGAACCACATGTTGGACGAGTTCGGCGCAGCTGCGCTGCCGTTCGAGACGGTCAGCGGTTTCATCGGCAAGGGCGTACCCAATCTCGTGCGGCGCACGCTGGAGGCGGCCGGGCTGAATCACAGGGTCGATGCGGAATCCGCCGAAGCCATATTTCATCGCCACTATTCCGAAGGCAACGGCCACTTCTCCCAGGTGTATCCGGGCGTGGAAAAAGGGTTGTCCGAACTGGCGCGGCAGGGTTACCGGCTTGCCTGCGTGACCAACAAGCCCGTGGCGCCGGCGGCACGGTTGCTCGCGCTTACGGGGCTGGCCGGCTATTTCGAGGTGCTGGTCGGCGGCGACTCGCTCGCACAGATGAAGCCGGACCCCGAGCCCCTGCGGCATGCTTGCCGGCTGCTCGAGGTCGAAGTGGAGCAGAGCGTCATGGTCGGCGATTCGCCGATCGATGTGGCGGCGGCTCGCGCGGCCGGCATTCCAGTCTACGTCGTACGCTACGGCTACGCCGGCCCGGACGGGGCTGAGGCGCTGACCTGCGACGGCCTGATCGATTCCTGCGCGGTTTTGCCGACGTTGCTGGCGTCTGCGACGCAGCGGCGCAGACACCGCGAGACAATATCTATTAACCATACGGAGGCACGGATTTCATGACCATCAGGGTTGCAATCAACGGCTACGGCCGCATCGGCCGCAACACGCTGCGGGCCCACTACGAGGGCGGCAAGAAGCACGACATCGAGATCGTCGCGATCAACGACCTCGGCGATGCCAAGACAAATGCGCATCTGACGCAGTACGACACCGCGCATGGCCGGTTCCCGGGCGAAGTGTCGGTCGACGGCGAGCATCTCGTCGTGAACGGCGACAAGATCCGCGTGCTTGCGAACCGCAATCCGGCGGAATTGCCGTGGGGCGAGTTGGGCGTCGACGTGGTGATGGAGTGCACCGGCTTCTTCACGACGAAGGAAAAGGCGAGCGCGCACCTGAAGGGCGGCGCGAAGAAGGTCATCATCTCGGCGCCGGGCGGCAAGGACGTCGACGCGACGATCGTCTACGGCGTGAACCACCACACGCTGAAAGCGCAGCACACGGTGATTTCGAATGCGTCGTGCACGACGAACTGCCTCGCGCCGCTCGTCAAGCCGCTGAACGACAAGATCGGCGTCGAAAACGGGCTGATGACGACGATCCACGCGTACACGAACGACCAGGTGCTGACCGACGTGTATCACGAGGACCTGCGCCGCGCGCGCTCGGCGACGCACAGCCAGATCCCGACCAAGACCGGCGCGGCTTCGGCCGTCGGCCTCGTGCTGCCGGAACTGAACGGCAAGCTCGACGGTTACGCGATCCGCGTCCCGACGATCAACGTGTCGGTCGTCGACCTGTCGTTCATCGCGAAGCGCGACACGACGGTCGAGGAAGTCAACGCGATCATGAAGGAAGCATCGGAAGGGGCGCTGAAGGGCATCCTCGGCTACAGCTCGGCGCCGCTCGTGTCGATCGACTTCAACCACAACCCGGCGTCGTCGACGTTCGACGCGACGCTGACGAAGGTGTCGGGCCGCCTCGTGAAGGTGTCGAGCTGGTACGACAACGAGTGGGGCTTCTCGAACCGCATGCTCGACACGGCCGTCGCGCTCGCGAACGCTCGCTAAAAAGCTTTACCCTCTGTGCGACGCGTGTCGCCGTCCGCCGGACGTAAATCGGCAATGCAGTGGATGGCAAAGCTCTTCTCTGCCCGCGCCGAAGCCGCGCCGGACGCGATACCGCTGCTTCCGTACTCCGGAATTATTGCTGGTCATCATCGGCAAGCTTGCGTATATCTAAATCGATGTCGATCATCTTCTTTCGATCGGGCGTTTTCCCACTCGCGATCAACCGTCTTAGTGGTGCGACCGCTTTGGGCTGGTTGATGCAGGTGGCCCCGACCAGCCGGTCGCGCAAGAGATGGAAGACGATAAAAGCGTTGTTACCGGCGTTGCCACGAACCAGTTCTTCGTCTCCTTGAGGAATCCCAAGAACCTGGATGCGCTGATCGTACTGGTCTGACCAATAGTAAGGAATTTCATCGTACGGTGCGGCTGTCGGATCCAGTAAACAGCGTG
This sequence comes from Paraburkholderia aromaticivorans, assembly GCF_002278075.1. Lineage (NCBI taxonomy): Bacteria > Pseudomonadati > Pseudomonadota > Betaproteobacteria > Burkholderiales > Burkholderiaceae > Paraburkholderia > Paraburkholderia aromaticivorans. The sequence goes on from NZ_CP022992.1 coordinate 322,454, forward strand.
CCACTGCCATAGCCTGATTTTGGGCGTTCGTCCATGTCTCAATGCGCTCGAAATGCCCACTCACCGGGTTTCGCTGGCGTGTGACGTCGCCAACGGCATACACCTGGGGACACGTAGTGCGGCCATAGCGATCGACAAAAATTCCATCGTCACATGCAATCTCGGCCGAACGTGCCAACCCGTCATTGGCGCTGACGCCTATACCAACGACAACAAAATCGGCAGGCACGGTGGTGCCATCATTGAGAAGCACGCCTTGCAGTGAACAACCTATAACCTGCTTGCCGAGCCACAATTCGACACCATTCTGTGCATGCTGTGCGGCAACGAACGAAGCGAGTACGTCGCCGGCGCAGCGGTTCATGAGACGAGGCAATGCTTCCACGACACTGACTGACACCCCCATCCTGCTGGCAGTGGATGCAAGTTCCAGTCCAATTATGCCGCCTCCAATAACGACCATGCGTGCACCGGCAACAAGTCGCGCCCTGATGCCACGGGCGTCGCCGAGCGTGCGCAAGGTGAAAGACGGGAGTTCCACATTGGCGAGCGCGGCAAGGGGCCGCGGTTTCGCACCGGTCGCCAGGACCAGTGCAGAGTACGGGAGACTTCGGCCGTCGGCGAGGTGCACCCGTCGTTGCCTCCCGTCGATCGAGATAGCTGCGACGCCGTGCAGCCATTCGACGTTGGTTGCGCGGCTTGTATCGAGCCGAACCGCATCCCCTCCTTCGGACATGAACGTTTTTGATAGGGGGGGCCGATCGTATGCGAGTTCAGGCTCGTCGCTTACCGCGATGATTGAACCGTTAAATCCCCCTGCGCGTAACGCGCAAGCAAAGGAGACCGCGGCAACACCGCCGCCGATTATAGCTACGGTTTCAAGGTTCACTGCAGGCATGAGCGTGAGCCCCTGTAGCAGGATTGCGGAGTGCATCGGTTTACGCCGGTCGCGACGCTGTCACCGAGGTAAGCATACGCAACGACGCTACTGTTGAGAAGAGAAGTGGGGTAAAGCTTAATGTCAGATGCTGGATGAAGTTTCGTTATATTCATGTTTGTCCGCTAACGATAAAATTGCCGTGTACGCAACGTTCCCCGACCATGATTGGACTTAAAAAATCGCGCTGCCGCGCAAACTCCTGCTAGATCTAGCGATCCAGCAAATGGTTTAGCTTTGTCACGCTGACTGCCCTGCCGATGTGGTGTTCCAGCGCCTCGGAGGCGCTTCCCACGTCGCGAGCAAGGGCCGCCTCATATATCGCGCGGTGCTCATCGTGAACCGAGGTCGGCGGGGGACCATAAACCGCAGACAGACGGCGATACCGCTCAGCCTGTTGGTAGAGAATGCTGCGCATATGTTTAAGCCAGCGCGACGGGCAAGCGGCTAGTAGCGCTTCGTGGAATTGCCTGTTGCGATCTTCCCAATCATTGAACGCGATTGCCGGGTTCTTGACGAGTCGCTCTTCCGCAAGTGTCAGCTTGTGAAACGCGCTTACCAGATTAGCCTCCCAGTCATCGTCACCGAGTGCGATGCTTTGCTTCAGGGCTTCTATTTCCAGGAGAGATCGGGTGCGTGTCAGGTCTTTAAGGTCTTCCATGGACACCGGAGCGACGCGAAACCCTTTCTGCTCCTGCGCCACGACCAGCGAATCGGAAAGGAGCAACGCCATCGCCTCCCGAAGCGTTCCAGCCCCTACCTGGTACTGCGATTTGAGATGTTCAACGCGCAGCTTTGAGCCTGGGGGAAGCAACCCGTCCAAGATATCGCGGCGCAGTCGCCGATAGGCGAGTTCAATACGAGTACGTGGTTCGGGCTCCGCGCCATTAACGTCGGAGCCGCCACCGACAATATCAAGGGAAAAGGCTTCTGACACATGTACCCCATCGTGTAAATATTCTCACCAAGTATATCGCCAAAATTGTCGAGATTCCTCGGTACAACCACCTATAGCAGAATATCGAGATTTGGCTAATCTATCGAAACTATGATTCTTCCAAGAAAAACGGAACGCAAATGGACATTCAAGCAAATCCTGAAGTCGCCGATTCCGTGGTCGCTGCCGGCATACGGACGAACGTGCACGACAGGGGGCGGGGCTTCCCGGTTGTACTAGTCCATGGTTCGGGTCCCGGGGTAAGTGCATGGGCCAACTGGCGCACAGTTATTCCCGGACTTGCTTCCAGTCGGCGCGTTATCGCTCCCGATATGCTTGGGTTCGGCTTTACAGATCGGCCCGACGGTGCCACTTATACGATGGACGCCTGGTTGAAGCATCTAACCGGGTTGCTGGACGCCCTTGACCTAGCTCAGGTTGATCTTGTGGGTAATTCATTCGGTGGGGCGCTGTCGCTCGCATTCTCCATTAGATATCCGGAACGGGTGCGGCGTCTTGTGTTGATGGGTTCGGCGGGCGTCGAATTCGCGCTGACCCCAGCGCTGGACGCGGTCTGGGGTTATGAACCGTCCTTCGAAAACATGCGTCGCGTAATGGACCATTTCGCATATGACCGCAACCTGGTGACAGACGAGCTGGCGAAATTGCGTTACGAAGCGAGCATCTTGCCGGGTTTCCAGGAGTCGTTTTCCGCGATGTTTCCTGCGCCTCGCCAGCGCTGGGTAACTTCTCTGGCCAGCCGCGAGGACGACATTCGCGCGCTCCCACATGAAACACTGCTAGTCCATGGGCGTGACGACAAGGTGATTCCGTTGTCCAATTCTCTGACGTTGGCCCAATGGATTGAGCGCTCGCAGTTGCATGTGTTCGGCCGATGCGGACACTGGACACAAATAGAGCACGCACAGCGATTTGTCCAGTTGGTCGGGAATTTTCTTGCTGAAGCCGACGTGCAAACAGCTGGCCGCTGAGGCGATTGCCGACGAGGCAAAACCGGTGAGCGTCACTTTGCAGTTGGCCTACCGGTCGGCCGGTCGTAGAGTTTTTTCGTCCAGAGCGGGATGAATCAATTGCAAAATGAAAGCAGCAGGACGATCTCGGAGCGATAGATCATGAGTGCGAATGAAAGCAGTCGGGCGATCTCCAAGGATTTGATGTGGCCGAATCACATAAACAAGATTCCGAAGGAGATTTTCGGGGATCCCGCAATCTTCGACATGGAGCTTGACCGGATCTTCTACGGTCCAGAGTGGCACATGGTGGGCCACCTGGCGGAGTTGCCGGAGAGGGGCGATTTCAAGACATTCGACCTAGGTCGGCGTCCGATTCTGATCGCGCGAGGTGAGGATGGCCGGGTACGAACGTTTTACAACGCGTGTACGCATCGCGGGACGCAGGTGGAGACCTCGGTCTGCGGCAATCGGAAGAGTTTCGAGTGTCCCTACCATCAGTGGAGTTTCGATACAGATGGCGCGCTCGTTGGCTGTCCGGGAGCAAAGGAGTTCACCCCGGGCTTCGACAAGGCGAACTACGGTCTCCGGGAACTGCGTATGGAGGAGTTTCGCGGATTGATTTTCGTCACCTCTTCTAGCGATACTCAGCCATTGCAGGAGTGGCTAGGGGAGATCGCTGCTCCGCTTACGGACATCCTGGGCGGGGACGAGAAACTCAGACTCTTGGGCTACCACAAGGTGATTTACGCATCGAACTGGAAGGCATACAACGACAACGACGGCTATCACGCACCTTTGTTACACAGTGCCTTCCGGGTGCTGAACTGGCAGGGAGGAAAGGGCCGCCAGATTGCGACGCAGAACGGGCATAACGCGATCGAGGCGGAACTGTCGGTGCCGAAGGGCAACAGTTTTTTGAGTGATCCCTCGCTGATTGAGTTCAAGGGGGAGGACCCCAAGCAAGGCTCACGGGTGGTGCAACTTTTCCCCCTGGCCGTGGCAACCAAGCATCTGGACACGATTAATCTGCGGTTTGCGATCCCGCGGAGCGTGGACTCGACAGAGGTTCATTACGCCTACTTCGGCTTGGAATCAGATTCGCAGGAGATGCTTCACCATCGAGTACGGCAGAGTTCGAATCTGCTGGGCCCGTGCGGCATGATCTCGATGGAGGATGCTTCTATCTTTCAGCGTGTTCATCTGGGGACCTTCACGCCGGGGAATGTGGAGTTCCAGAAAGGTGTGAAGCGCACTGACGAGTTTTGGTTCGATTTTAAACAGAACGACGAGGCCAGCTTTCTGCTGAAATGGGAGCACTACCGAAAGGTCATGGACTTCGAAAGGAGGCAGGAAGCATGAGCGTAGCATTGGATCGTTTTGAGGTACTGGAGCGGATTGATTCGTTGCAGCAGGCCTACGTGCAGGCGTTGGACTCGGCGAAGATGGAGGATTGGCTCAATTGCTTCTCGCAACAGCAGGCCTCGTATGTTTGCATCTCTGACGAAAACGAGAAGCGAGGCCTCCCAATCGCGTTGATGCTGGACGACTGTCGCGAGCGTATCAAAGACCGGGTCTCATTTGTGACCAAGATATGGGCGGGGACTTTTGAGCCGTACCGTACGACCCACTTCGTGCAGCGGCTGGGGGTGGAGAAGATCGCCACGGACACTTATCGTCAAGTTAGCAACTTCTCCATCATGATTTCCCCAGAGATGGGCTCGAGCTATGTGCTGGCCACTGGGCGTTACCACGACCTTGTGGCCGTGGAGCACGGCAAAGCTGTGTTCCGGGAAAAGCGTGCCATCTACGACACCAGAATTCTGCCGCGGTATGTCGTCTACCCCTTCTGACATTGGATCTGCACCTTTGACTTGAGTGGCCCGCGCCTCCAATCAACGAGACGCGGCAATGTGGGGAAAGCTGCCCGTGGCTAATCGCGAGAATGAACATCAGGAAGTAACTCGGATTGCCCAGCACGATCGATTCGAGGGCAAATCGATTTTGCGATTGGAAGTTGCTGCGCAACCGGTGCGGCTGCTGTATGACAGCGTCGACACAACGGGGCGCGATGGTACGACGCCGATCGCTTCCCCTCCGCTGCCGTGCCAGCCATCTTGCCGAGCAAATTCTTTTTGAGGGAGCGGCAGTATGACCTGCAAACAAGCGGGGTTCACGCAAGGTGATGCCGACCCACGCGGGTCGACAACAGAGTCTTATACGATTCGTTTTTCGGAAACGGGCGAGATATATCGCTGCGGTTCAGCAGAGACGCTTTTGCAGGGCATGGCACGGCTTGGCCGGAGGGGTATCCCGGCGGGTTGTCTGAACGGAGGATGCGGAGTGTGCAAGGTCGAAGTGAGTCGCGGCTGCGTGCGTAAAACCGGAGCTATGAGTCGCGCGCACGTCTCTGCGCAAGAAGAGAAGCAAGGGGTCGTACTGGCTTGCCGCGTGGCGCCGCGTAGCGATGTTGAGCTTCGGGTAGTCGGCAAGATGAGGAAGGCTGTTGTCCGCGATCCGTGAGCGTCACGGGTACCTGACCGCAACTGAACGGTCGCCTGTTGGTGCTGAGCAGAACGGGTCCGTAACAAGTCCATCAGACAGATGAATGTCCGTAAACTATCAAGGAGACTGGGATGGGAATCATGCGAATCGGCCACATTAGTATCAGGGTAATGGATATCGACGCTGCAGCTACTCATTACCAGAGAGTAGTGGGAATGACGATCACCCACCGCGACGCGCAAGGCAACGTGTATCTGAAGTGCTGGGATGAATGGGATAAATACTCAGTGGTTCTCACCCCGTCTGACCGGGCGGGCATGAATCATGTCGCGTATAAGGTACGGGCGAATGCCGATCTTGACGAGTTGAAAAGTCGCATCGAGAAGTACGGCATTCAAGTGGAATTGATGGCCGCAGGCTGGATGCCCTTCGTTGGCCGTGCGCTGCAATTTAAGCTGCCCAGTGGCCATGACATGTATCTCTACGCTGAGAAGGAGTGCGTAGGGACAGAAGTCGGTTCGACCAACCCGGACCCATGGCCTGACAATGTTCATGGTGCAGGCGCGCACTGGCTGGACCATTGCCTGCTCATGTGCGAGATGAATCCCGAAAAGGGAGTCAATAAGGTCGCGGAAAACACGCGGTTTTTCATCGAAGCGTTGGATTTCTTCCAGACCGAGCAGGTAACGGTGGGCCCGGGCGGCATGATACAAATGGGGTCTTTCCTCTCCTGCTCCAGCAAGCCTCACGACATCGCTTTTGTGGGCGCCGACCGTTCGGGGCTTCACCATCTCTCGTTCTTTCTGGACTCCTGGCATGACATCCTTAAGGCGGCCGACGTGATGGCGAAGAACAAGGTTCGCATCGATGTTGCTCCGACACGCCACGGTCTGACGCGGGGCGAGACCATTTACTTTTTCGATCCATCGGGTAACCGCAACGAAACATTCGCGGGCTTGGGATACCAGGCGCAGCGCGACAAGCCGGTTATCACGTGGACGGAAGATCAGGCAGCGCGCGGGATCTTTTATCACACTGGGGTGATGGCGGAGTCTTTTACCACCGTATACACATAATAAGATGCAGTGTCGGGCTATGGCGATCGATTATAGGGATGACTGAATATTAACCAAATTGCAATGAGGAGTGGCCTGTGCAAGAGTCTGCATTATTTATCGGCAACCTGACCGATATCGCCGACCAAGACGTCTCTCGTTTCAATGTTCACGGGGTAGACATTGCAGTATATCGCGTGGGTGATGAAGTTTTCGCGACGTCCAATATATGTACGCACGGCAAGGCGTTCTTGTCCGATGGATATTTTGAGAATTTCGAAATCGAATGCCCGCTACACCAGGGGCGATTCGACGTTCGAAGCGGCGCGGCTTTGTGCAAACCTCTGACCGAAGACCTTGCAACCTACCGCGTCGAGATCGTCGAAGGGCATGTGTATCTGGAATTTCCGTGCAGCAATAACTGAACGGGTGCCTGCTATTGATTTCAACGCAAGCGTCGTTTGTGGATGAAGTATTCGAATCTGAGGTGAAATATGGCAAGCGTGTCCGTAGGGACAGGTTACTCCGAATGGGAGGAAGGGGCGGTAAGTCGCATTCCGTACAAGATGTATTTCGATGAGTCGGTGTACGAACAGGAGCAGGAGAAGATCTACCGCGGCCCACTTTGGCACTTCCTTGGCATGGAGGCTGAAGTGCCGCAGATCAACGATTTCAAGTCGACGTTTGTCGGCGAAACACCGGTCGTTCTGACAAGGACGGAAACTGGAGGCGTTGCCGCCTGGATTAATCGCTGTGCTCATCGCGGCGCAATTGTCACTCGGGAGCGAAGAGGGAACAAAGAGAGCCACCAATGCGTTTATCATCAGTGGGCCTTTGACAGTTATGGCGATCTCGTCGGCGTACCGTTCCGGCGTGGTATTGCTGGAAAGGGAGGTTACCCGAAAGATTTCAATCTCAAGGAGAATGGCCTCACGAAATTGCGCGTCGAGGCGATCAACGGCGTCGTCTTCGCGACGTTCGACGACAGCGCACCCACGCTTAGAGAATTTCTCGGTGACTCCGTGTGCGCAATGATGAACCGCATATGCGGCAAGCCTCTCAAGCTACTCGGCTATCACCGCCAGCATCTACATGGCAATTGGAAGCTGTATCTGGATAACACGCGTGACCCTTATCACGCAAGCTTGCTGCATCTTTTCCACGCCACCTTCGGGCTTTATCGCAGTTCGCAAGAAGGCTTCAGTCATGTGGATGGAGCAGAAGGCATGCACAGTATCCTGTGCGCAAAGACCGGTACGGATGACAGTGCTAGCAATGCGGAAGCATATTCGAACATGCGCAGCTTCCAGCCCGATACATTCACGCTCCAGGACCCGTCTATCCTGAAAGGTCGCAAGGAATTCAATGACGACATCAGCTTGACTATCATGAGCGTTTTTCCGAGTCTGGTTGTCCAGCAGATCGCGAATTCGCTATGCCTACGGCAGGTGATCCCGTCCAGAAATGATGAGACGGAATTGATCTGGCATTTCTTCGGTTATCAGGATGACGATGAAGAAATGGATCAGATCCGCCTCAAACAGATGAACCTCGCCGGTCCTGGCGGCCTCATTTCCATGGAGGACGGCGAGGCCGTCGAACTTGTGAATCGCGCCATGCGGCGTGACGGTGATAGGTGCACGGTCTTGGAGATGGGTGGGCGAACTGCAGAAGGTGCGGAACACCTCGTTACGGAAGGGAGCATTCGCTCGATGTGGGCTGCATACCGGAAAGTAATGGGTATTTAAAGGGCGCAAAATGAACCAGGAAATCTTTTTTGAAGTATGCGACTTGCAGGAGAACTATGTTCAAGCCATCGACAATGACAGACTCGAAGAGTGGCCGGAGTTCTTTGTTGAAGAATGCAGGTACAAGATCATCCCGCGGGAAAACCTTGACGAAAACCTGCCGGCAACGCTGTTGAACTGTGATAGCAAGGGGATGCTGGTCGACAGGGTCGTTTCCTATCGGCATGCGAACGTATTCAACGTTCACTACACGCGCCATGTGGTTGGGATGCCCCGGATTATTTCGGGAGACGACTCCATCCGGGCACAGACCAACTACTGCGTATTCCAGACTCAACTCAATGGCGTGAGTACGATCTTCCAGGTGGGCACCTATCTGGACGAGATTGTCCGGGTTGGAGGAAAGCTGAAGTTTAAGTCAAAAGAGTGTGTAGCCGATACCTTTAGCGTTGATCGTCTCCTCGCTACGCCCGTATAAAAATTCGGCTACACATTGCCGTGGGACTGGACAATGTGAGTTGAGGGGCAGGCGTTGCATTTTTGTTTGCATGGGCGCTGGGTGAGGCGTGAGCCTTCTTGATATGAAGATTGCTCGTTTGGTCCACAAAGAAAAGGTACTCGACACGTGAAAATGGAAAGCTTTACCGGTTCTGAACCCGTCGCACCGATCAAATGGAGCGATTCTTTTTTGTTGGGCTACGACGCAATGGACTCCGTGCATAGGGAGTTCGTCGATATCGTGCACACGTTGCAAAGCTCGCCGGATGAGAATCTTGCACGCTGCCTGGAAGCGATCGCGGTACATGCCCAATCTCACTTTGAATGCGAAGATCGCTGGATGGTTGAGTCAGATTTCCCCGCCCGTGGATGCCATATCGACGAGCATGCAGCTGTACTGGCCTCTGTGGAGCAGGTCCGGCTACTTCTAGCTGAAGGCAATGTTGATCCATGTCGGCGCCTTGGAGACGAGTTGGCGCGCTGGTTTCCCAGCCACGCCGATCATCTTGATTCCGCGTTATCGCACTGGATGTGCAAGCAGAACTACGGTGGCAAGCCTGTCGTGTTTCGCCGTGATATGAAATTTTCAGGGGAGCTAACGGGCATGATCGATCGGTGAGAAGAGGTGATGAATGACCCCGGTTGTAGTGGCGATTAACTTCGTGGCTTGAATGCGTGCAATTGACCAAGACGCGAAAGGTGGCACAAGCGCCATCAATGCATTGATATGTCTGCGAAAGTGAGAGCTGGGCGAGGAATAAGCGTGATGATCCGGAGGCAAGTGTGGGCGAGCAAGATCAGACGAGGCCATTGAAATGGGAAGCTGCTCGAAGTGCGGTGGAGGGCGCGGTTCGCAAGGCGTTGGAGTTGGAAGTACGGATTTGCGCGGCTGTGGTGGATGTGGGAGGCAATCCGCTAGCGTTCCTGCGGATGCCCGGCGCACCGCTGCATTCAGTCAGCATCAGTGAAGACAAGGCTTATACCGCGGTGAGCTTTGGAATGCCGACCAGCCGGTGGCATGACGAGCTTAAAACTCAATCGGAGGCCGTTCGGCAAGGGCTGCCGTCGCGGCCACGGTTTGTTGCGTTCGGCGGTGGCCTGCCAATTTGTGTAGCGGGTGAAGTAATCGGCGGTATTGGCGTTTCAGGCGCCTCGGAAGAGCAGGACGAGGCGTGCGCGCGGGCAGCTCTGGGAGCTACGGGTCTGCTTCGGTAGCGAGATTTTGGGGAAACTGTGAAAGCGAGAGATATCAGGAATTTCATCGACGGCGAGTACATCGATACGGGACGGTGGTTCGACAAGCGTGCGCCGTACGATGGACAGGTGATCGCGCGTGTTGCGGAGGCGGGAAAGGCGGAGGTGGACGCGGCTGTGCGTGCGGCGCGCGAAGCGCTGGTGGGCCCGTGGGGCAAACTAGCGGTGGCCGATCGCGTCGACATGTTGTACGCCATTGCCAACGAGATTGATCGACGCTTTGAAGATTTCGTCGAGGCGGAGATGACGGACATGGGTCAGCCTGGTCAATTTATTAGGCATGTGGACGTGCCGCGCGGGGCGGCGAATTTCAAGATCTTCGCCGACGTGATCAAAAATGTGTCGACGGAATTCTTTGAAATGGCTACGCCTGATGGCCGCGGAGCGTTGAATTACTCGGTACGAAAGCCTCTGGGCGTGGTGGCAGTGATCTGTCCGTGGAACCTGCCTTTTCTGCTGATGACCTGGAAGGTGGGACCTGCGCTAGCCTGCGGCAACACTGTGGTCGTGAAGCCCTCGGAAGAAACCCCACAGGCCGCCGCATTACTTGGGGAAGTGATGAACGCTGTTGGCGTGCCCAAGGGCGTGTTCAACGTGGTCCATGGGTTTGGTCCTGATGCGGCGGGGGAGTTTTTGACGACACACCCGCAGGTCAGTGCCATCACTTTCACCGGCGAAACGCGTACGGGCGCGGCAATCATGCGAGCTGCGGCTGACGGTGCGCGCCCCGTGAGTCTGGAGATGGGCGGCAAGAACGCTGCCATCGTGTTTGCCGATTGCGACTTCGACGCCGCCATTGAAGGCACGCTGCGCTCGTGCTTCGCCAACTGTGGCCAGGTCTGCCTGGGTACGGAGCGGGTATATGTCGAGCGCCCTATCTTTGATCGTTTTGTCTCCGCGCTCAAAAAAGGCGCTGAAGGCATGCAGCTCGGCCGCCCGGAAGATCCGGCCACCGGCATGGGCCCGCTGATTTCGCAAGAGCATCGTGACAAGGTGCTGTCGTATTACAAGAAGGCGGTTGAAGCGGGCGCGACGGTGGTGGCGGGCGGCGGTGTACCCGATATGCCGGACGCGCTCAAAGGCGGCGCGTGGGTACAGCCCACCATCTGGACGGGCTTGGGCGACGACTCGGTGATTGCCCGCGAGGAGATCTTCGGCCCTTGCGCGCTGGTCATGCCATTCGACAGCGAAGAAGAGGTGATCCGCCGTGCCAACGATAACGACTACGGCCTGGCCACGGCGATCTGGACCACCAATCTGTCGCGTGCGCACCGCGTGGCGGGGGCCATCGAGGTCGGCATTGCGTGGGTGAACTCCTGGTTCCTGCGCGATTTGCGCACGCCGTTCGGCGGGGCCAAGCAGTCGGGTATCGGGCGCGAGGGCGGAGTCCACTCGCTGGAGTTCTACACGGAACTCAAAAACGTTTGCATCAAATTGTGATCATGGACAAAACTCAAATCACCGAGCTTGGCGACGCCCTGTATCAGGCACTGACCACGCGAACCGTGCTCGATCCGCTGACCGAGCGCCACCCCGATATGACGATCGAGGACGCCTATCACATCCAGCAGCGCATGATCGAGCGTCGTGTGCAGGCTGGTGAAACCATCATCGGCAAGAAGATCGGCGTGACGTCGGCGGCCGTGATGAACATGCTTGGCGTGTATCAGCCGGATTTCGGCTACATGCTCGACGGCATGATCTACAACGAAGGGCAGTCGATCGAGATCGGCACGCTGATTCAGCCCAAGGCCGAAGGCGAGATCGCGTTCATCCTCAAGAAAGACCTGATGGGGCCGGGGGTGACCAACGTGGACGTGCTGGCGGCGACCGAATGCGTGATGCCGTGCTTTGAAATTGTCGATTCGCGCATCCGCGACTGGAAGATCAAGATTCAGGACACCGTGGCGGACAACGCTTCGTGCGGCGTGTTTGTGCTGGGTGACTGCGCTGTTGACCCTCGCCGGCTTGATCTTGCGCTCTGCGGCATGGTGCTGGAGCGCAACGGGGAAATTATTGCGACCGGATGTGGTGCGGCGGCGCTGGGCTCGCCGGTCAACGCCGTGGCCTGGCTGGCCAATACGCTGGGGCCTCTGGGCATCCCGCTTAAAGCGGGCGAGGTGATCCTGTCGGGCGCGCTGGCGGCGATGTTTCCAGTCAAGGCGGGTGACAGTTTCCGCGTCAGTATTGGCGGTCTGGGAAGCTGTTCGGTGCGTTTTCATTAGGCGTGTCAGGCCCACGGCCCGGTGGTCGTGGGAACGTTATCTCTTTATGAAGGGCGGATCATGAAAAAGATCAGATGTGCAGTGATCGGGCCAGGCAACATCGGCACCGATCTGCTGGCCAAACTGCAGCGAAGCGCGGTGCTGGAGCCGGTGTGGATGGTGGGCATCGACCCGGAGTCTGACGGGCTGAAGCGGGCGCGTGATCTCGGTATCAGGACGACAGCAGAGGGGGTTGACGGGCTGCTGCCGCATGTAGTGGCCGACGGCGTGCAGATCGCCTTTGATGCCACCAGTGCGTATGTTCACGCGGAGAACTCGCGCAAGCTTAACGCGCTGGGCGTGATGATGATCGATCTGACGCCGGCGGCAATTGGCCCGTACTGCGTGCCGCCGGTGAATCTTAAAGAGCACGTGGGCAAGCGCGAGATGAACGTGAACATGGTGACCTGCGGCGGACAGGCCACCATTCCGATGGTCGCGGCTGTTTCACGCGTGCAGCCGGTCGCTTACGGAGAAATCGTGGCGACCGTATCGAGCCGCTCGGTGGGGCCCGGCACGCGTAAAAACATTGACGAATTCACGCGAACGACGGCTGGCGCGGTGGAGCGGGTCGGGGGCGCGGAAAAGGGCAAGGCCATCATCGTGATCAACCCGGCGGAGCCGCCGCTGATGATGCGCGACACGATTCATTGCCTGACCGAAAGTGAGCCGGATCAGGAGAGGATTACCGAGTCGATCCACGCGATGATCAGGGAAGTCCAGAAGTATGTGCCCGGTTACAAGCTGGTCAACGGACCCGTATTCGACGGCAAGCGCGTGACTATGTTCATGGAGGTCGCGGGTCTTGGGGACTATCTGCCGACCTACGCCGGCAATCTCGACATCATGACCGCTGCTGCAGCACGCACGGCGGAAATGTTCGCCGAAGAGATGATCGCCGGCAGGCTTGAACTCGAACCCGTTGTGGCCTGAACCGTCCAGGAGAATGAAGATGAACCTGCAAGGAAAGAAGATCACTGTCCACGACATGACGTTGCGTGACGGGATGCATCCCAAGCGTCATCAGATGACGCTGGATCAGATGAAAGATATCGCCTGTGGCCTGGACGCGGCGGGCATTCCATTGATTGAAGTTACACATGGCGATGGCCTCGGCGGCTCGTCAGTGAATTACGGATTCCCGGCACACAGCGACGAAGAATATCTGGGTGCCGTGATCCCGCTCATGAAGCAGGCCAAGGTGTCGGCCTTACTGTTGCCGGGCATCGGCACCGTCGATCATCTGAGGATGGCCAGGGACCTTGGCGTGCACACCATCCGGGTGGCCACCCACTGTACCGAGGCCGATGTGTCGGAGCAGCACATCGCGCTGGCGCGCAAGCTTGAGATGGACACGGTGGGCTTCCTGATGATGGCGCATATGAGCAGCCCCGAAGGGCTGGTCAGGCAGGCAAAGCTGATGGAATCGTACGGCGCCAACTGCGTCTACATCACCGATTCGGCAGGATATATGCTGCCCGACGATGTCAGGGTTCGTCTGGGGGCGGTGCGCGAGGCGCTCAAGCCGGAGACGGAACTGGGCTTCCACGGACACCACAATCTGGCGATGGGTATCGCCAACTCCATCGCGGCCGTAGAGTGTGGCGCCGGCCGTATCGACGCGGCAGCGGCCGGCCTTGGCGCGGGGGCGGGCAACACGCCGATGGAGGTGCTGGTTGCCGTATGCGATCGCATGGGGATTCAGACAGGCGTGGACGTGTGGGCGATCCAGGACGTGGCCGAAGACCTGGTGGTGCCGATCATGGACTTCCCCATCCGGATTGACCGCGACTCGCTCACCCTGGGTTATGCCGGGGTCTATGGGTCGTTCCTGCTGTTTGCCAAACGTGCCGCACAAAAGTATGGCGTGCCGGCGCGCGAGATTCTGGTCGAGCTTGGGCGCCGGGGCATGGTCGGAGGCCAGGAGGACATGATCGAAGACACGGCCATGACCCTGGCCAGAGCACACACAGTGCAGGCGCAAAAGGCGGCGGTATGAAACTCGACAAGTCGACGATTGCGCGCCTTGCCGAGCACCTTGAGAACTGTGAACTGCGCGCAGAGGATACGCTCAAGATTACCGACGAGCATCCCGAGATGGACTGGGAGGACGCTTACGCCATCCAGGACGAGATCCGCCGCCGCAAGATCGGCCGCGGCGGGAAAATCGTTGGGTTCAAGGCTGGGCTGACCTCGCACGTCAAGATGAAGCAGATGGGGGTGGATAGTCCATGTTTCGGTTTCCTCGCTGACTACTTCTCTGTACCCGATGGCGGCACGTGCAAGACTGCAGAGCTGATCCATCCGAAGGTTGAGCCGGAAATCGCTTTCGTGACCAAAGCGCCACTCAGAGGCCCGGGCTGTCATATCGGGGCAGTGCTGGCGACGACCGACTTCGTGATACCAGGCATCGAAGTGATTGACTCGCGCTACCGCGACTTCAAGTTCGATCTCAAGAGTGTAGTAGCGGATAACACGTCGGCCGCACGCTTCGTGGTGGGTGGGCGCGCGCTGCCGGTGTCTGAAGTGGATCTGTGTAGCGTTGGCGTCGTGCTGGAAAAAAACGGTGAGCCGGTTGCGTTCGGAGCGGGTGCGGCGGTGCTGGGCCACCCGGCCGCGGCGATTGCGATGCTGGCCAATCATCTGGGCTCGCGTGGGGAGGAGATTCCGGCGGGCAGCCTGATTCTCTCGGGGGGGATTACGGAAGCCATCGCTGTCCAGGCGGGCGATGCCATCACCCTGCGTGTGCAAGGCATGGGCAGCACGGGTTTGCGCTTCATTTAAAGGAGAATCACATGCCGATTGCGCAGCTGTACATCGTTGAAGGGCGAGATGCGGAAAAGAAGGAGCGATTGATCGTTGAGGTTACCGAAGCGATTCACCGGGCGATTGACGCACCAACCGAATCCATTCGCGTGATCATTACCGAAATGCCAAAACAGCACTTCGGCATCGCAGGTCAAAGTGCGCTCAAGTGGGGACGATGACGTAACTGGAATATTGGTGGGGCACCGTGGAAGCCCCGCATCGTCCGTGCCTCGGCAGCGGTCCTGCCAACTATGAACTGCCGAATATCGATGCAGCAATGAGGGTAGCGCCCTGACAAAGTTGATGTGAGACTCGATTTCATATCCGTGAAGAGTGTGAAACCAACCGATTTTGTCCCGGGTAACGGATTGCCGCTACCGGTACTTAATGCGCTCCTCGATGTTCTCGGGACGCATGGCGGGAGGTAGAACAGAAATGGGTTTGGTCTTCGATAAAGACAACGATCGAGTTGGTCGATGTTGCGATGAAGGCCCGCAACGTCAAGCATGAGCATGATCGCGGAAGGAAATATCCTGCAGTCAAAAAATAACATAAGGAGACGGAGATGAAATCGAAATTTTTCATAGCTGGAGGACTTGCATTATGCGCAAGCTCTTGTTTAGCGGAAAGCAGCATCACTCTATATGGTGTCCTGGACACCGGGGTCGAGTATATATCGCACGCAGGAATCGGAAATAACAGACTAGTCCGTATGGCTGGAATTACGGGAGAATTACCTTCCAGGTGGGGGATTCACGGATCCGAGGACCTGGGGGGATCCATGAAGGCTGTGTTTACGCTTGAAAATGGTTTTAACGTACGAGATGGTTCAGTTAATCAGGGTGGGCGCTTTTTTGGACGACAGGCGTTTGTAGGACTGGACACCCGGTATGGTGTATTGACCTTTGGTCGGCAGTACACCATGTCCTATTGGGCCCTCGTTGATTCGGTCGTAACAGCGGTAAATATTTATGGCGTGCCGTCATTTGATAACTATCTACCAAACGTCCGCAGCGATAACACAATTTCATATCGCGCGACCTTCAAGGGACTGATGGTTGGGGCAACATATTCTTTAGGGGGGCGCGATGCCGCGGGAACCGGTAACGCCCCCGGTTCTGGCACTTGCGCGGGGACCGGGGCCGGCAATGTAGCTTGTCGTCAATGGTCGGCAATCCTTAAGTATGATGCCCCGCTATTCGGTGTTTCGATCGCATATGATGAACAGCGAGGCGGTACAGGAGCAAGCGCGAGCTTTTTCAACGGGAGGGCGCCTATACCTCTCTCGGACAGCGGCGATAAAGATGCGCGCGCTTATGCGAACGGTTATATCAATGTCTTAGCCAATGCGAAAGTTTCGTTTGGGTGGATTGGGCGAAGGGTCGACACAGTCCTGGCGACGCTACCGAACGTACACTCCAACATTTTTTATGTGGGCGCTGCATACACATTCACGCCGGCATTTACATTAGACGGGCAATTTGTAAGAACGGTGGATCGTACCCAAGATACAAGAGGGTCGATGGGCGTAGTGCGAGGAACATATTTGCTATCAAAACGCACGGCTGTCTATGCGCAGGTCGCTTACCTCATGAATAGTACGAACGCACAATATACAGTGAGTGTGGGCGGACCGGGCGCGACACCAAATGCCGGAGTAAATCAATTTGGGGCAATGCTTGGAATTAGAACGACATTCTAAGGAAATTCTAAGGAAACACTGATCGATGAGTTCGCTGGCGGCGCTTCCGACGAGACTGCTTTCAATTGTCGGAATGGCGAACGAATTTTTTCGCGATCGGAGTGACTTTTGCTCGAAAACGAGGTTCACTCTGTGCGTTTTTCATACACATAACGGATTCCCCCATGTATCGAGCGCAGCCGATTCTTCGCGATCACCAGGTTTGCCAAGGCGAACAGGCTGAACAGTTGTGCCGTGTTCTTGGCGAGCCCCTTATAGCGGACCTTGCGATGGTGGAACAGGTTCTTGACGATATGAAACGGATGCTCGACCCGGGCGCGAATCTGCGCCTTGGTTCGCTCCACAGCGATCACCAGAACCTTGAGTTTTGAACGATGGGAGAACTGGCGCGTGGCTGGCGGTCGCAGAATGCGCCGTCAGCCACGCGGAGGGAGTTGCAATCATCGTCCGTGGAGTAGCCTTATCCGGGAAACCACCGAGTTTATAAATCTCGAGATTGTGTAAATATATTGAACATAGGCTGCGGAGTAAGCGATGTCGGTAATTGGATGCAGCGTGGAACTGTGTTTCTTCGTGGTGCCTTCGTCATCCATTGACGATAGGTCTGGACTCTTGGGCTGGAGATTTTTGTGACAAAAGTGAGTGATTCAGTCCGACTCATTAGCATTGCTAAACTTGAGGCAAACAGTGTGGTGCGCGTCGATGTTGATGGTCGACCCGCGGTGGCAGTGTTCAGGCTGGAAAACGATTTCTATGTGACAGACGATCTATGTACACATGGAAATGCTTCGCTCTCCGACGGAGAGATCGTCGATGGTGAAGTCGAATGCCCATTTCATGGCGGTAGCTTCGACATCCGAACCGGCGCGGCTTGCAAGTATCCGTGTACGTCGGCGCTTACCGTATATCCCGCCCAAGTCGAGGAAGGATGGGTATGCGCAGCACTGCACCACGGTTCGCGCATAACGGACTAGATCAAACAATCGAATGGCGGATAGGAGAAGTGCGATATGAACGATCGTCTTGAGGCGGACGCAGGCACGGGAGTTGGACGGGAAATCGGCGAGTTTATCCGTCACGAGGTCGGGGGCGTGCGCCGTGTAGATAGGCGGATTTTTACAGATCCTGAGTTGTTTGAGCTTGAGATGAAACAAATCTGGGAGAAGGTCTGGGTGTACGCGGGGCATGAAAGCCAGTTGCCAAAGCCCAAAGACTTTATGACGACCTGGATCGGGCGCACCCCAATTATTGTGAACCGCAACAAGTCTGGCGCGCTCAACGCGTTCGTGAACGTTTGCACGCATCGGGGTGCCACACTTTGCCGCACAACTAAAGGCAGCACGAGCAATTTTGTATGTCCGTTCCACGGATGGGCTTTCGATGGCGACGGAAACCTCCTTGCTCCGATGAATGAAGACGGCGCTGGCTATCCACCCGGGTTCGATAAGGCCAATCTCGGGCTTCGCCGGGTAAGACTGGAGAGCTATCGTGGCTTTCTCTTTGCGACGCTTAACGATTCCGCGGAGCCGATCAGGGAATATCTCGCTGAAAGCAAGGCATTTATCGACCTTATAGTTGATCAATCGCCGAAGGGTCTTGAGGTTCTCAAGGGGCGCTCGACCTACACCTACGACGGTAACTGGAAAATGCAGGCCGAAAATGGGGTTGATGGCTACCACGTGGCAGCCGTGCACGCCAATTATGTGCAAGTCATGCGGCATCGCGCGGAGTCGTTGACGCACGGTGAGAAGAACAAGGCGATGAATGTAGGCGATCTACCCAACGCACGAGGCGGGTATTACGACCTCGGCCACGGGCATACGGTTCTCTGGTCCGACTGGACGAACCCGCAGGACCGCCCTATTTACTCACGTCGCGAAGAGCTGACGGCGCGCCTCGGTCCGGAAAAGTCAGATTGGGCAGTTGGACGGTTGCGTAACCTGTTGATCTATCCGAACGTCTTGCTAATGGATCAGACCAGTACTCAAATTCGCGTATTTCGCCCTCTTTCGGTCAATAAAACTGAGGTGACGATTTTTTGTTTTGCACCCATTGGAGAAGCTCCGGCAGACCGTGCCAAGCGCATTCGCCAATACGAGGACTTTTTCAACGCGAGCGGGATGGCAACGCCTGACGACTTGACCGAGTTTGGTGAAAGCCAGAAAGGATGCACGGCAAACAGCGTGATCCGGTGGAGCGAGATGTCGCGTGGGGCAAGCCACGAGATTTCTGGTGCGGACGAAGGAGCGAGAGCACTTGGAATTGCTCCGCTTAGTAGCGGCGCTCGTATAGAAGATGAAGGAATTTTTGTGGCTCAGCATCAGCGGTGGTTGGATCTTATGAGTGCCAATTCAAAAGGGGAAGTGTGATGCGCGGCACGGAACAAGTGGAAAGCATCACGACGCTGTTGTTACTCGAAGCAAGATATGTTGATCTGCAAATGTGGGACGATTGGCTTTCTCTCTTCGATGAGAATGTTGAGTATTGGATTCCTGCATGGGAGTCCGAACACGAGTGCACTATCGATCCGCAGAATGAGCTGTCCCTCATGTACTACAACGGGCGTGCCGGACTGGAAGATCGCGTGTTCCGGATTCGAACGGGTCGCTCTGCCGCATCAATTCCACTACCCCGGACCTGTCACCTAGTGACAAACGTCATTGTGTCCCCGAATGCCGATGGCACGTGTAGCGCAAGCGCCAACTGGGTGACTCATCTGTTCCGCAACGGGGAGGCGACGCATTTTTTCGGTCGATACGAATATCTGCTGGTGCCCAATGAGGGTGGCTGGCGGATCCGGAAGAAGAAGATCATGGTACTTAACGACTTGATCCCCACCGTACTCGATATCTACAGCGTGTAAGAGTTTTTAGAAAGTGTTCGATCAGACGTGTGGAGATGCCGCAGAAACACTTCGCATCTCCTCGGCATGGTTTTTCTAATACCACATCTAGGCTTGCTCAATGAATACTCTTGCCCGAGAAGCTGTATGGTTGGTGTAGAAGAAAGCGCGTGTGACGATGAAGCAAAGCTAGTGGAATGCGGGACCGGTACATATATGTAGCGAAATTGGCGTTGCTTCCGTCGCGTCCGTTGACAAAGCGTTTGGTGTCGTTCGAAGCGTCTATGCTGTGTGGGTCCCATATCGTTTGACAGAACGCCGGCATGACCCGGGAAGCTGCTGCGCCGATCAAGCGCGGCTCGCTCTCCGGCCAGGCATAGGCGCAGCATGCATCTCCAGTAGCGCTCGCGCGTGAAGAGGCACAATGGGGCGCAGTCGCTTGACTTGCGTGTGTTGCGGCAGTGTTCGCCGGCTACCCCGAGGTAGCGGACTGCCGCCTGCGACAAAGTCGACCGCGATCTTGACTAGCCGTTTGGCCGCGTCAAAGTCGACACGGTGCACGTACCACGTGCCCAAGCGGCTTCGTCGAAGGGTTGATTCGTTATCGCTGCGCCCTGCGTGACTGGTATAGCATTCTACGCAGCAAGCCAGGCAAGATTGTAGATTCACCGCGCGTAAAGGGTTCGTTGCGCCGGGCTCGCGTCCGTCCTTGACCCACCAATCCACGCGGAATTCAAAAGAGGCTTTCAAAGATTATGATGACTGGTCAGGGTTCTCAGGTAGGTCAACCATCAAGGCGCGGCCGATCACGTTTTGCTGGAAAGACAGTCGTCGTAACAGGTGCGGCGCAGGGCATCGGCCGCGCGGTGGCTCTGGCAATGGCGGACGAGGGAGCTCAGGTTGCGCTCGTTGACCGCTCAAACATCGTTATGGAGGTTCGCGAGGTAATTGTCGGAAGAGGTCTCCAAGCGACAGCAATACAAGCGGACGTGGAGAAACATTCTGAATGCCAACGTATCATGAAGGACACAGCGCAAGCCTTGGGGCGCATTGATGTTCTGGTGAATAACGTTGGCGGGACAATTTGGGTGCAGCCGTATGAGCACTATAAAGAAGAACAGATCATTGCAGAAATAAACCGTTCCCTGTATCCGACACTTTGGTGCTGCCATGCCGCATTGCCATATATGTTGGCACAGGGCTCGGGCAGCATAGTGAATGTGTCGTCGACGGCGACGCGCGGTATCCACAGAGTACCGTACTCTGCGGCCAAGGGTGGGGTTAACGCGCTCACAGTGTGCTTGGCGTTCGAATATGCTGAAAAGGGAATTCGAGTTAACGCCGTCGCTCCCGGCGGCACCGATGTGGGTACCAGACGCATTCCACGAAACGACGTCCCGCCTTCTACCCACGAACAAGATTGGTACCAGGCGATCGTGGACCAGTCAGTTGCCTCGAGTTTTATGAGGCGGTATGGCACGCCCGAGGAGCAGGCAGCGGCTATTCTTTTCCTTGCTTCGGACGAAGCTTCTTATATTACGGGGACGGTTTTACCCGTTGCCGGCGGCGATCTTGGTTAGCGCTGGTCGGTGTTATTGACCCAGCCAGGACCTTGACCATTTTTATTTATTATCTGCGCTGAAGTTTCGCGATCGATATTGGCCGCCATTTTACTGAGACTTCCATAATTTACGTCATCACCAGAGCGTAGCCTGCATCCAGCACGCCGCGATGATCGAGGGTCGCTTTTGAGCGCTCTTGAGTTTGTTGCGTGCGGTGGCGTGCAATTCGCTCAGACCGTTGGGACAGTAGTTGGCCAGTGCTTGTCGCTTGAGCCACGCCCTCAGATATTCGACGGGATTGAGGTCGGGGCATACGGGGAAGAAAAGCCAATCTGAACAGAAGATGAGTTCTTTATCACTCACGACACATGCACTTACGCTAATGCGTCATTTGCTGACGGCAGATTCATGGAGAAATTGAATGACCATTCAAGGGGCGGTAGCGTCTGACATCCGAACTGGCGAGGCTCGCAAGTACCATGCACTACGACGGTGAGATGTACCCGGTTATAGTTCGGTTCATGTCGATACGGCTGGGACATGCCGCGCTTAACGAAGGTTTCAGACCCCGATGCATTCGAGTTCACGCCCTCGGGTCGTAAATTGCTCTTGACCCGGCAACCTACGAAACGACCCAACGTCGACAGGCACCGGGGCAGGCCTTTTATTCTTCGGAGAGGGATATGGAACCTGTCGAGTCGGAAGACATCAAGGCCTTCATCGACGCCCGAAAGGTGTCGGCGTATCAATGGCTCGTGCTGGTCCTGTGCTTCTGGATCGTTATGATGGATGGCCTCGATACAGCTGTGATGGGCTTCGTCGCACCCGTGATCATGCACGACTGGAGCGTGGGCCGCGCGGCGTTCGGCACGGTGATGAGCGCGGCGATGGTCGGCCTCGCGATCGGCGCGCTCGCGGCCGGGCCGGCAGCGGACCGTTTCGGCCGCAAGTTGGTGGTAATCGGTTCGGTGTTCTGTTTCGGCGTATTCACCGTATTCGGCTCGCTCGCCGATACTCCGACGCAGCTCGTCGTGCTACGTTTTCTGACGGGGCTTGGCCTCGGCGCGGCGATGCCGAATTCGACGACGCTGCTGTCCGAGTACGTTCCGTCGCGAAGCCGATCGCTGCTGCTCACGATAGCGGTCACCGGCTTCAATTTCGGCTCGGGAGCAGGCGGCTTCGTCGCGGCGTCGCTAATTCCGCGTTTCGGCTGGCACTCGGTTTTCCTGTTCTGCGGCATCCTACCCATCGCCAGCGTGCCTCTGCTCCTATGGCTGTTGCCGGAATCGGCGCAGCACATGCTCGTGCGTAAGACGCCGAGCGAGCGGATCGCGATCACCCTCGGGCGAGTGTGCCGCCACACGTTCGATGCGGGCGCGCAATTCACGTCGCCCGAGCCTGCGGTGACGGCCCGCGTCTCCGTGCGGATGCTCTTCGTTGACGGCTACGCGTTCAGCACAGTCATGCTGTGGGTCACATACTTCATGGGCCTTCTCATTGTCTATCTTCTGACGGGCTGGCTGCCGACGCTCATCAAGGACGCGGGCATGCCGGTCGAACGCGCAGCGGCGATCACGGGGATGTTCCAGCTCGGCGGGACGATGGGCGCGGTCGTCGTCGGCTTCGCGATGGATCGGTTGGACCGGAACGCGGTGATTGGCGCGGCGTATCTGCTCGGCGGAGTGTTCATCTTCGCGCTCGGCACGATCACGCTCGAGGCGTCGCTGCTGCCAATTTTCGTCGCTAGCGCGGGATTCTGCATTAGTGGCGCGCAAACGGGTCTTAACGCGCTCGCGCCGAGCTGTTATCCGACGCGAGCACGGGCGACCGGGGTGAGTTGGATGCTGGGCATCGGGCGGCTCGGTGGCATCCTGGGCTCGCTGTTCGGCGGTGCGCTGCTCTCGCTCGGCTTCTCGGTCGCCACGGTATTCTCGGTGCTCGCCGTGCCGGCCGTGATCGCTGCTCTCGCGATAGTCACGAACCGCATAGCGGTGCGCTACATCACCGCGTCCGTTACTGGCAACACCTGATCGACTGCGATGCAATGCTGATCCGCCGGCCGCGTTAGCCGGCTCCGTTGCCAGCGCGGTCGAGCTGGCCACTTCACAGAGGCCATGTGCAGATGGGCAATAATATTTCGCAATGCGTGGGATTACGAAGCGACGTTCGTCGCACTGTTGCGCTCGATCGTCGTGTGGATCGTGGTGCACGTAGGGATCGTTGCGGTCTCACCGGCGCCGCCGCATTACGACGGGACGACCGCGATCGGCGGGTTCACATTTGCACTTTTTGGTCACGCTGCCGCTCATTCACCGTGAGGCGGTTGACGGCGCGATTCAGACCTATCAGAAGGCCGCAGTAAAAGTGGCATTAATGGCTTATCTCTAAGTTAAAGACCGCTAGAAGGAGACCCGAAGCATGGAGAAGCGCAATAAGTTCCGACATACCTTCCCTTGCGCCACTGCGGCCGGCGCGACGCCGGCATTCGCCCAAAGCAGCGTCACGCTCTACGGGGACCGTCGACAACGGGATCGGCTACCAGAGCAGCCGAACCTCGCTCGGCTCAACGACGGGCGGCAAGTCCGCAGTGAAGATGAAGGCCAGCGTCTGGGCGGGCAGCCGCTTCGGGCTGAGGGGCAACGAAGATCTCGGTGGCAGCACGAAGGCGATTTTCCAGCTCGAGTCGGGCCTCAACTCGGCTACGGGTGCTGCCCATTACAGCGGCGCGCTGTTCGGTCGCAGGCGTGGGCTGGCGTGACGAATCCGGCGTACGGCACGTTGACGACCGGACGACAATACACGTCATACTACCAGACGCTGTCGCCGTACAGCCCAACGACGTGGCTCACTGGCTTTGGCTTCTATGGGCCGCACCCTGGCAACATCGACGGGCTCAACCTCGGCAATCGGGGCAACAACACGATCGAATACACGTCGCCGGCGATCAGAGGCTTAACGGTGAGCGGCTCGTACTCGCTCGGCGGCGTCGCAGGCAGCGTGACCGGAGGCGCGACATTGGCGGCGGTCATTCAATACGCGGCGGGGCCGCTCGGCTTCGCGGTCGCGTTCTCGCAGATCAACAACTCGAAGGCAGCGGGCGGCACGTGGGCCTCCAGCTCGACAACCTCCAACAACGGCGCGCAGATCGGCGTGTCGGCGCTGACGAATGGCTACCAGACGGCGCGCGCGCAGCAGCGCTTCGCGGCCGGTTTACAGCTACGCGCGCGCGACGCGGGCCGCCGAGACCAGCGACAGCGCACAGTATCCTCAGTTCAACCTTTCGCAGTACTACGCGTTGTCGAAGCGCACCGGACTCTGCGCGCTCGAGGCGTATCAGCGCGAGGGGCAAGACCGTCGGCGCCGTTTCAACACGACGCCGTCTTGGTCGGGCTGCCTGTTCGTGTTCGGGATGGGGATTATTCACCGGTTTTAACGCCGCGCGCCGAGCCTTGCCGAGCGACGGAGGGGTCCTCAGGGCGACGTGGCCATAAGCGCGCTGCTCGCGTGCTCGGCCCTCATATCGCTTCGACTCGAAGTCGATGAGAGGGGAAAGAGTGAGTCCCCAAGTGGCGGCCGGCTCGGCTGGACAAGAGACGGAGGATCGGCGTACGCCGGCCCGATCCTCGCGCTAAAGACAGCAGCGCGGATGTCGATTCATTACGATGCGGCGCGTGATCCGCCCGGTGTCGATCCTAAGGAGGAAGTTAGATGCAAGTTCTTACAAGACGACGATTTTGCCAAGTCGTCGGCTCACTAGCGGCTGAGCCTGTGCTGGCTTCAGGAAAGTTTCCTGGGTGCGAGGCGGCGACGGAGTCGTCCATAACCGTTTTGCAACTGCTGGTCGAGGCATCGATCGTGTCGTTTGCCGAACGGCGGATTTTCGAGCACGCGGCCAGGCGCTCGGCGGCTGGCCTGTCATGGGTGACGCTGGATGACCCGATGCGCCTGGGAGATACCTTCGCGCATCTCGATGGGGTGCGGCAGCAGGCAGCGGTGCACGGAATGGCTGTGGCAGTGATTGCGCGTCCGGCCATGGCGTTCGCGCTGCGTACGCATATCGAGCCGCAATGGCGGGTGCTGCTGTCGGCGCACATACGTGCTTCCGATGGCGCAAGTTTGCATCGTTTCGTCGGTACCAGGGAAGCGGTAAATGAACTGCGGGACGGTGCTGCGAAATGGAAAGGCGTAATCGGTTTCGCTTCTGGTTTGCTGGGTGTTGTCGCTCTTTCCCAAGGCGCTTCGGGCAACACGGAAAAAATTGAGGCCGATACGCATAGCAGAGACTGGCAAGCTTCAGACCTTGACGCATGGCTCGCCGCTAGCCCGAGGAGCGTCTGATGCAAAAAGTTCTACCGAGCGGCTTTTTGCCCGAAAAGTTCGCCGCTGTCCTCGCGGATTTGCGGAAGGCGGTCGGAAAAGAATACGTATTCAGTGACCCGCAATGGGATCTGCCGGCCTATAACGACGCCTATCTGACCACGCCTGCCGAATTGCATCAGCCGTCGGCTGCTGTGGCGCCGGCCAATATCGAGGAAGTCCTCAAAGTGCTTGCCGTGGCGAGCCGGTATGGGGCGCCGCTGTGGACCATCGGCACCGGCAAGAATTTTGCGTATGGTGGCCCGGCGCCACGCAAGGCCGGCTTCGTCGTCCTCGACATGAAGCGGATGAAGCGTATTCTCGAAGTCAATGAGAAACACGGTTACGCGGTGGTTGAGCCCGGCGTCAGTTACATCGATCTCTATCGACACCTGAAGAAAATCGGCTCCAGGCTGTGGATCGATTGCGCAGCGCCCGCCTGGGGCGGCGTCATGCCCAACACGCTTGAACACGGCGTCGGCTACACGCCCTATGGCGACCACTTGATGATGCAGTGCGGCATGGAGGTGGTTCTGGCTGACGGCACCGTCGTGAATACGGGCATGGGGGCTTTGCCCAACAGCCAAACTGCCCACCTGTACAAATACGGTTTCGGCCCCAGTATGGACGGCTTGTTTACCCAGTCCAATTATGGCGTAGTGACCAAGATGGGTGTTTGGCTGATGCCCGAGCCTCGAGGCTATCGGCCCTACATGTTTACGTTCGAGCGCGAGGAGGATCTGGAAGCGGTCACGGAAGCCTTGCGTCCGCTCAAGGTCAATATGCTGATTCCCGCCGTGGCGGTGACGGCTGGGCTGATTTGGGATGCAGCCGTGCAGGTGCGCCGCAGCGACTATTACACAGGTAGGGGTCCCTTGCCGCCGAGCGCGCGCCAAAAGATGAAGCGGGATCTACGTATTGGGGAATGGAATTTCTATGGCGCCCTCTACGGTCCGGAACCAATCATGGACAACACTTGGGAAGTTATTCGCGACATTTTCATGGGAATACCAGGCGCCAAGGTTTACCTGGATGCGGATCGCAAGGGCGAGGCGGCGTGGGAGTACCGCAAGAAGCTTGGCATGGGCGTGCCCAACATGACCGAATACAACCTGATGAACTGGATTCCCAATGGCGCTCACATTGATTTCTCCCCCATCTCGCCGGTTACCGGGCCCGATGCCATGCGGCAATATGCTCTGATTCGCGACCGCTGCGATGCCGCCGGATTCGATTATTGCGGCGAATTCGCCGTTGGCTGGCGCGACATGCATCATATCTTCTGCCTGACCTTCGAGCGTGATAACGAGGACTCGAAGGCGCGGGCAAACAAACTTTTTGGCGAACTGGTCCGGGCGGCGTCAGAGGCCGGTTATGGCGAATATCGCACGCACATCGATTTCATGGACCAGATTGCCGCTACATACAACTGGAACGACCGATCGCTCTGGCGGCAGCACGAAAAGTTGAAGGACGCCCTCGATCCGCAAGGCATTCTATCGCCCGGCAAGATGGGGATATGGCCGAAAACCATGCGCAAGGAGGTCAAGGCATGAAGCGCGTGTCATCGGTTTTGCTGAACAATATGCTCGCGGCGCTGCTGCTGGGCGGCATGGGCCTGGGCGCAGCTCAGGCCGCGGGGCCTTTCGACGCCGACATCATGGCGAAGGGGCAGGCGGTTTACACGCATTACTGCGCCGTGTGCCACGCCCTTGGGGTGGAAAATCCCGGCACGTTCGCACTGGCCAAGTATTACGGCATGGATAAGGCGGCGCTGATCCAGCGCGACAATCTCACTGTCGATTTCGTCAAGTACCTCGTACGCAATGGACGCGGCTTGATGCCAGCCTTCCGTCCCGCCGAGATCAGTAACCAGGAGCTTGATGCGCTGTCGCGTTATCTCGCAGCGGGACCGCATATCGGCTTGCCGGCAAAAATCAAAAATTGATGGAGACAAAAATGGCAATTGTCAAGACGCAACTCTGGATCGATGGCCAGTTCCGTGACGCTAAGAGCGGCGCTACTTTCCAGGACCTGAACCCGGAAAACGATCTGCCTTACGCCGAAGCGAGCCGCGGCGCCCCAGAGGATGTAGAGTTAGCCATTCAGGCCGCGCACGCGGCGTTTGCAAGTTATCGCGAAACCGCACCGGCGCAGCGCGAAAACTGGCTGATCAAGGCCGCCGAATTGCTGGAGCAGCGCGCGGAGGACTTCATCGAGGTGTTGATTGACGAGATCGGTTCGCCGCTCATCAAGGCGCAATTCGAGCTCAAGTACGCGCTGGCCCATTTGCGCGCCGCCGCCGGCATTCCCCGGCGCATCAGCGGACTGACGCTGCCTTCGGATACGCCGGGGCGGTTGTCACTGGCCGTGCGCGAGCCGCTGGGCGTATTTGCCTGCATCACCCCGTTCAATGTGCCCCTGATCAAGGCCATGAAGCAATGCACCGGGCCGTTGGCCACTGGCAACACTGTCGTGTTGCTAGCATCCGAACATGCGCCGGTGCTTGCCGTGCGGGTCGCCGAGCTGTTCCGCGACGCGGGCCTTCCTGCCGGCAGTTTCAACGTCATCAGCGGTTTCGGCGAAGAGATCGGTGACTGCCTCGTGGCGCATCCCTTGAATCGGGGCCTCAACTTTACCGGCTCCACGCGGGTGGGGCGCCATCTTTCCGAACTGTGTGGCCGACACTTCAAGCGCTCCCTGCTCGAGCTGGGTGGCAAAAGCCCCCTTGTTGTCCTCAAGGATGCCGATCTCAACGCCGCCGTACAGGGCGCAGTAATGGGGATGTTCCTCTACCAGGGGCAGGTATGCATGGGCTCCAGCCGGATTCTGGTCGAGAGCGCCGTGCATGACGAGTTCCTTGGGCGTTTCACGGAGGCTGCCGAGGCCATCGGCCATGGTGACCTGCGCGATCCCGGCACCTGGATCGGACCCATTATCTCGGTGCGCCAGCGTGAGCGCATCCAGCGCCACATCGACAATGCCGTGACGCAAGGTGCCCTGGTCGTGACCGGCAACAAATGGGCAGGTAACCGATGTCTGCCGACGATACTCACGGGCGTCAAGCCGGAGATGGAGTGTTACTACGAGGAGACCTTCGGCCCGGTAACATCCGTTTATCCCGTGCAGTCGCCCGAAGCGGCGCTGAGTCTTGCCAATGACACCGTTTACGGTCTCTCGGCGGCCATTTACACCCAGAATCTGACCGAGGCGATTCGTCTGGCTAGCGGCATTCGCTCGGGCATGGTGCATATCAACGCCCCGTCGTTGTACGACGAGCCGCATGTGCCTTTTGGCGGCGTCGGCGAATCGGGAATGGGGCGTGAAGGTACGGTGACGGACATCGATCACTGTACCGAATGGAAGTGGGTGACGATTCAAACGCCCGGAGCCAGCCATGGTCACTGACAAAGGCGTGGCGCTGTCCGCCATGGCGCACCAGGTTGCGAAGCGGGTGCGGTGCCTGCGCGACTTTCTCGATCTGTTGTCCGAGCATGGGCAGTGCGTGCATTGGCCGGATGCCGTGCTGCCCGAGCCCGATATCCGTCATATCGCCGTGGCCGCTGGCAACGATCCCGGCGGCGGTCCTGCGATCCTTTTCGATCGGATTCGCGGTTATCCGGGCAAGCGCCTTGCGGTCAATGTTCACGGCAGCTTCGCCAATCTGGCGATCTTGATGGGGCAACCCAAGACTGCCACCGTGCGCGAACTGTTTTTCGATCTGATCAAGCGCTGGGGATCTGATCAACCGCTGCTCGAATGGGTGGCAACGGATCAGGCGCCGATATTCGAGAACGTCCGGGAAAAAGACTTCAACCTCTACGAACTATTGCCGCTGCATCGTATCAACGCCAGCGATGGGGGTTTCTACATTGGCAAGGCGTGCGTGGTGAGCCGCGACCCGCTTGATCCGGACGAGTTCGGCAAGCAGAATGTTGGAATCTACCGCATCCAGCCCATGGGGGGCGACACTTTTACCCTGCTATCGATCCCCTCGCACGACATGGGGCGGCAGATCATGGCTGCCGAGCAGAACGGCAAGCCGTTGCATATTTCCGTTATGCTGGGCAACCATCCAGCGATGGTGCTGTTCGCCGCGACGCCGGTCGGTTACGAGGAATCCGAGTACGCCTACGCTTCGCAGATGATGGGAGCGCCGCTACGCCTTACAAAAGCCGCCAACGGCACTGATATCCTGGCCGATAGCGAGATCCTGATCGAGGCGGAATTGTTGCTCAACCATCGCGAGACCGAGGGGCCGTTCGGCGAGTTTCCGGGCAGCTACAGCGGGGTGCGCAAAGTCCCGCTGTTCCGCATTACGCGCATCGCGCACCGTACCGACCCGATTTTCGAAAGCATTTATATCGGCAAGGGATGGACCGAACACGACACCTTGATCGGCCTCAATACCTCGGCGCCCGTCTACGCACAACTCAAGAAGGATTTCCCGGAGGTCGAAGCGGTTAATGCCATGTATCAGCACGGCATGACGGCGGTGATCTCGGTGCGCAACCGTTATGGCGGTTTCGCCAAGTCGGTGGCAATGCGCGCGCTGGGGACACCGCACGGGCTGATGTATCTCAAGAACATCATCCTGGTCGATGAAACGGTGGACCCGTTCAATCTGAACGATGTGATGTGGGCGCTTTCGACGCGGACCCGCGCCGCAGATATTATCGTGCTGCCCAATATGGCCATGGTGCCGATCGATCCGTCTGCCGAAGTGCCGGGCAGGGGCCACCATCTCATCATCGACGCGACCAGTTTCGTCGCCCCGGATAATCTGGGTGCCGATCCGCACCTGGTGGAACGTCCGCGTAGTGCGGAAATCGATGCGCTGGCGCAGCGCCTGCGTGAATTGCAGCAAGGAGGTGTCGCATGAATGCGATCCAGGAAAACAATCCCCCTTGCCCGCGCTGTGAGTCGCAGGCAGCGGCCCTGATGCATCATGGGATCGACAATGGCGAGAGGGTATGGTCGATCTGGCACTGCACCCAGTGTGCCTTTACCTGGCGGGACAGCGAACCGCCCGCGTCCATCGATCTCCGAAAGCGCGCTGCGTGGTCGCAACTGAAGGGCGTTGATCTGACGCAGTTGCGCCAGGTGATTTTGCCGTCCGACACGCCGAGATAAGCGGTCGATGAGCTAGCCATGATTAAAGTTGCCAAGCAATAACGAGGGAAGTGATGAAGAATTTTTCGGAACTGCTGCAAAAATCTGGGATCGCGCTCGATCCTGTCCGTACCGCTGCAATGGCCTTGCGCGGCGCGGTTGGCATGGTGACGCCAAAGTTCGCCGTGCGCCCGGCAACGGTTGAGCAGGTGCAGACGATCCAGAAGGCGGCAAAGGCCGATGGCGTGACGCTCTGGGTTACGCCGAATCACAGCGGTAATGGCTTGCAGGCGCCGGCAGCCGGTTCCGAGCGGTCGGTGCTGGTCGATCTGTCGCGCATGAACCGTATTCTCAAGGTAGATACGGATTCGGCGTATGTGCTGGTGGAGCCAGGCGTGAGTTATGGCGAGTTGCGCCGATGGCTCAAGGACAAGGGTTTCTCCATATGGGTCGACGCGGGGCGGGATGACGATGCGTCGATAATGGGCGGCATCCTGGATCGGGCCTTCGGTTATACGGCCTATGGCGACCATGCGATGATGCAGTGCGGCCTGGAATTGGTGATGCGCGATGGCACCCTAGTGCGTACAGGGATGGGGGCGTTTGGCACGGACGATGGACGTGCCTGGCAACTGTTCAAGTATGGATTCGGGCCTTACACCGATGGCTTGTATCAACAAGGCGACTGGGCCGTGCCCACCAAGGTCGGTTTCTGGATTTCACCCCAGCCCCCGGCATATCGGCCTTTTGCCTTGCGCATGGATGATGAAAAGGCCTTCGTCGCGGCGACCGAGGCGGCGCGCGATTTGCGCATCAATATGGTAGTGCCCAATAACATGGTCCTGATCGACAAGGCGAGCGACGAAGCGCTGTATGGGCCGGGGGCATCGCCCTGGAACCTGTATGGTGCCGTGTATGGACTGCCCAAGAATTTGGATTTTTTGTGGACGATGCTGCACGGCTTGGCCGGGAAGCTCGGCGGGCGTCTCGAAGACCTCGGTCAGGTTTCTAGCGGCCCGGGTGGCGCGCATGCGGCCCTGATGCGCGGCGAGGCGAGCGCCGCGTGGTGCGCGTTTCACGAACGTCACCAGGGGCGTTACCTGCGGCTGGTGTTTGCCCTGCCGATCGAAGGCGACAAGGCGCTGCGTTTTGTCGCACGCAGCCGCGAGTTGGCTAGGGAAAGCGGCTGCGATCTCGTGATCGAGCAAGGCACTTCGTGGCGTGCCCTGCTGGCCGAGGTCCTGCTCGTCGCCCCCGACGGCGACAATAAGAAGCAGCGGGATTGTGCCGAGCGGCTGATCCAGGCTTGGGCGCTGGAAGGCATCGGCGTGGTTCGAGCCGATCCCGCGCTGCGGGCAGCTGCGCTAGGAACCTATGCTGACGCCGGCTTTGTCAAGCTGCGTGGCAACGTCGCGGCAGCGCTCACCGACGGCGTGGCCGCATGATGACACGGGTGCGGAGGAGCCTTCCATGAGTACAAGCGCGAGGCGGCTCATCGTCGGCGTGACTGGCGCATCGGGTTCGGTGATCGCGTTGCGGCTGCTGCAGTTGCTGCAGCAAGCGGATGACTGGGAGGTTCACCTGGTCCTCTCGCCCGCCGCGATCCTTAACGCGCAGATTGAGTTGAATCTGGGACGGGAGGCATTTGAGCCTCTGGCCCACCGAGTCTATGCGCACAAGGATATCAGCGCGTCCATCGCGTCGGGGTCGTTTCGCACCGAAG
The DNA here is from genome assembly GCF_002278075.1 of Paraburkholderia aromaticivorans. Taxonomy (NCBI): domain Bacteria; kingdom Pseudomonadati; phylum Pseudomonadota; class Betaproteobacteria; order Burkholderiales; family Burkholderiaceae; genus Paraburkholderia; species Paraburkholderia aromaticivorans. Next base: position 354,728 of record NZ_CP022992.1, read on the forward strand.
GGATGGTGATTGTCCCTTGCTCGATGAACACCCTTTCGGCCGTGGCGCACGGCGCCAGCAGCAACCTGATCGCGCGGGCGGCGGACGTAGTTCTCAAAGAGCGGCGCAAGCTGGTCCTGGTGGCGCGCGAGGCGCCCTTGAATCTGATTCAGCTACGCAACATGACCGCCGCCACCGAGGCTGGCGCGGTCGTCTTTCCGCCGGTGCCGTCGTTTTATCTTGGCGAGATCAGTTTTCAGCAGATGGTGACGCAGATCGCCGGACGCGTGCTGGATCAATTCGGGATCGACAACCCCGATGTATTTCGCTGGAACGGCATCAAGAGTCGGGCTTAAACAAATCGGGGAGCCTTGCTGAATGGGGGTAGCTGCCGAAACCGGTGGTGTGAGAATTGCAGGGTGCGTGCATATTGAGTCGCCCCTTCAGAACTGCAAGAGCTAGCCCCAACGAGTGATGGGAAGAAGTTCGGAGATTATTTAACTCCCAGAAACAATATCGATCTGATTTTCTTTCTGGTGACCTTACCCCGCCGAGTACACCATTCGTAATTTAGTTAGCGCGATTCCTGGTGTTGGGCTGCTGACGTCCACCGCAGCCGTCGCAACGATGGGTGATGCAAAGGCATTCAGGTCCGGTCGCGAGTTTGCCGCGTGTATCGGGATTGTGCCAGAGCAGAGAGGCACGGGCGGCAAGGTGAACCTGCTCGGCATATCGAAGCGTGGCGATACATACTTGCGCGCGCTCCTGATTCACGGTGCACGCAGTGTCTTGTCGAATTCAAAGAACCCCGGCGAGTGGGTCGAGCAGATGATGAAGCGACGGCCGAAGAACGTCGTGATCGTTGCGCTTGATGACACCGCATTACGCCTGAACTCGCGAGGCGAGCGGTATTTCAGGGCTTTGTGCGGGTGGCGCTCATTGTAGTGTTCAAACGCGATTGCCAGACGCGAGAGCGCTGTTGGTGCGTCAGGCTTGTCCATATAGGCGACGTAATCGTGCTTCATGGTCTTCACGAACGATTCGGCCATGCCATTGCTCTGCGGCGAACGGACCGGCGTGGTCAGCGGCTCAAGACCCAGTTCGCGAGCGAAGCTGCGCGTGCGGTGGTCGATGTAGGCCGAGCCGTTGCTGTTTGTAGTTTTCCTCGACAACACGGGAGGCAAGGACGGGATGACAAAGACGTCCAGCAGTTTGCAGGACCTGGAGCGGCCCCACGTATCTGAGGACACGAGGACTCTCTTAAAATAAGGGATAGTCTTGTGCCTATCAGTAAGCCTAGTCATTACGTGGAAAGCATCGAAATTCTGACCGAGCCGGAGCGCCGTCGTCGGCGCACGGCGCAAGAAAAAATCGCCATCGTGCAGGAAACATTGGAGCCGGGAGCGTCGGTGTCGGCCGTTGCACGTCGGCACGGCGTCAATGCCAACCAGGTGTTCGGCTGGCGCAAGCAATACCAGGAAGGCAGTCTGGCGGCGGTGAAGGCAGGTGAAACCGTTGTGCCGGCATCTGAGCTGGCCGCCGCCATCAAGGAAATCAAGGAGCTGCAACGGCTACTCGGGAAGAAGACGCTGGAGGTCGAAATCCTGAAAGAAGCCGTGGAATGGGGCCGTTCAAAAAACCTGATTGCGCGCTCGCCCTTGCTGCCGGGGGACGACCGATGAAGACGGTCTGCGAAGTTCTCGGCGTGGCGCGCTCTGCCGTGGCGGTGAAGCGAGCTCGCTCGTCCGACTGGCGCGATGGTCGCCGTGCCCGTGTGACCAACGATGCCGGGCTGGTCGAGGAGATTCAGGCCCATGTGGCGCACCTTCCTACCTACGGCTACCGGCGTGTCTGGGCGCTGCTGCGCCGCAGTCGGGAGCAGAGCGGTGCGCCGTCCCACGGCTTCCCTGTTTTGACCATTGCGTTGAGGATGGTCAGCAGCTTGCGCATGCAGGCGACGAGCGCGACCTTCTTCGGTTTGCCCGCGGCGACGAGACGCTCATAGAACACCTTGAGGACAGGATTGAAGCGAACCGCCACCAGCGCAGCCATGTACAGCACCCGCCGCACGCTGCCCCGACCGTCGAAGATCGTGCGTTTTCCTCGCATGCGCCCCGAGTCGCGATTGATCGGCGCAACGCCGATCAGCGCGCTGATCTCGCGGCGCGTCAGCTGGCCCAGTTCCGGCACCTCAGCAATCAGCGTGGAAATGGTTGTCTTGCCGACGCCCTTTGCGCTGTCGAGCAGGCTCGACAGATCGGCAAAGTGCGCCTGAACGTGCCCGGCTATGTCGCTGTCGATACGCTCGAGTTCGGTGGTCAGGGCTTCGATGATGGTGTCAATGCTCTTCCTGGTTGCAGCCGGCGCCCCCTGAGCCAACCGGTTGCCTTCGGCGCCTTGCATGGCGACCAGTTGACGACGGCGGGTGACCAGGGCCGCCAAGGCCTGCTGTTCTGCGCTCGGCAGCGGTTTGACGAACCTGTCACGCTCCGGACTGCGTTCAATGACTTCGCCGAGCTGGGCGAGGATACGTGCATCGATGCGGTCGGTCTTCGCCAGTTGCCCCATGGCTCGCGCAAAATCCCGCGCCTGTCGGGGATTGATGATCGCCACCGCGTAACCCGCAGTCTGCAATACAGCGGCAGCGGCTGTTTCAAGACCGCCAGTGGCTTCCATCACGACCAGCGTGACCTGGTGTGTCGCCAGGTGCGTCAGCAGGGCATCGAAGCCTTTGGAATCGTTAGTCAGACTCAGTGGTGGCGACTTCAGGCCTATCGCTATGTCCAGCGTGGCTTTCGCCACATCAATGCCAATCGTGACTGGTGCGGAGGTCGAATCTGGCAAGCTCGTCATTTCCCTTCCTTGCTTATGCGAATTAGGTTCAAACAACTGTTCGGGCTTTCGACGAGCGGCTCGGCTCGTGCGCCATTTGCTACGGGACGGGCTTGTAAGCCCCAAGGGCGAACAGGCTGCACGAGCTTTGCCAAACCAACGTCAACAACAAAAATCAACGACAGGCTGTGGATTTGTGGACGATGCGCCTGCGGCACACCCGCAAGCTTACCGTGGACAAGGCTGCGCGTTGCCCACCGCGCTCACCTTCGCCCACAAGCTCCACAGCCTCCGACCATGATGAATAAAAATCATGAACTTCAAGATACAAACGGGCGAAAACCGGTCTCTTGGCCCGCTGGCAAGGGGCCGGGAGCATCGAGCGGCATCCAGTATGAACGAAAACGACCAGAAGACGCTTCGGTCATGATCAGTTTGCTTCGAACTCTGGCAAAGTCCCACAGACAGTTGAAGGTTGGGACGGCGGGTGCGGCATAGATTAGGCAACCTTGCGATCATGGTCAATGTTCGATTTCGAGGGCGAACGCTTCAGGGCGGCGGCGAGCACCCAGAGCTCGCTCACGCCGAGGATTTTCCGGAAGTGCTTCTCGGCTTCCAGGAACCCCGCTGCTGCCCAGCGCACCGCCATGTCGGCATCGCGATAGCGCTTCACACGCCCCGCGACACGACGCACCGCGCCGTTGGGGTTCTCGATGAGGTTGGTCGTCGACAGCCCGCGCATGAGCGCCGGCGTCAGGCCCAGCTCGTTCACCGTGAACGTTTCCTCCAGCCCTTCGAGCAGCGCCGCCGAGGCATCCGGGAGCTCGGCCTTGAGCCACGCTGCGTGCGTCTCGAGCTTGGCCATGCCGTCCTTGGCCGGCAGCTTGTAGGCCGCTTTCATGATCGCTGCGGTTTGCGAGATGCATTCTTTGGGCAGGCGATCGAGGACATTGCGCATTGCGCGTGGACACGCCCGTGACCATGATGTCGTGCACGCGCTCGGCGAGCCGCGGATTCTGGTTCAATTGCACGTAGGCGGGGATCGGCACTTCGCCGCCGCCTCGCCGCCGCAGGCGTGGCCGCTCGACGTTCAATTTGCGCTCGTCCATCACGATCTGGCCGCGTTGCGAGCCGTGCCAACGGACTTCGCCTCTCGTACGCAGCCGTCGATTCATCGTCGGTACGAGCCGTTGGGGCGGGCGAAAAACTGGGCCGAACCCCACGGATCGCGCGCGACCGGGTTCCAAACATCACATCCTCGTAGATGCCAACGGGGTGCCGGTCAGCGTGACCCTGACGGGCGCAAACCGCAACGACGTCACTCAACTGCTGCCGCTGGTTGACGCGATTGCGCCGATTCGCGGCACGCGCGGTCGACCGCTTCGCACGCCCAAAGTCATCTACGCTGATCGCGGCTACGACTGGGAGTCGCACTGAATCGCATTCGATCCCTGATAAAGAATTGCTTAAGTTTGCAGAAGAAAATCGTGAATTCCCAATATGCGATGCGTTGCTTACAGTGCAACCCAAGCGCTTCACACCTTTGGCAGCGCGTTCGTCACTTTCGAGGATACGTCATGAACGATTTCAGCAAGGCGGCCGTTGACGCGGCACGCAATCCGCGCGATCCCCGCTCACGCTATGCGGCGGGGGTGATGAAATATCGTGAAATGGGTTACTGGCAACCGGACTACGTGCCGAAGGACACCGACGTGATCGCGCTGTTCCGCATCACGCCGCAAGCCGGGGTCGAGCCGGAAGAAGCCGCGGCCGCGGTGGCCGGCGAATCGTCGACCGCGACCTGGACCGTGGTGTGGACCGACCGGCTGACCGCGTGCGACATGTACCGCGCGAAGGCCTACCGGGTCGAGCCGGTGCCGTCGTCGCGGGCCGACGAGCCGCAGTACTTCGCATATATCGCGTATGAGCTCGACCTGTTCGAGGAAGGCTCGGTCGCGAACCTCACGGCGTCGATCATCGGCAACGTGTTCGGCTTCAAGCCGGTGAAGGCGCTGCGTCTCGAAGACATGCGCATACCTGTTGCTTACCTGAAGACGTTCCAAGGGCCGCCGACGGGTATCGTGGTCGAACGCGAACGGCTCGACAAATACGGGCGTCCGCTGCTCGGCGCGACGGTCAAGCCCAAGCTCGGCTTGTCGGGCAAGAACTACGGACGGGTCGTGTATGAAGGGCTCAAGGGTGGACTCGACTTCCTCAAGGACGACGAGAACATCAACTCGCAAGCTTTCATGCACTGGCGCGACCGGTTCCTGTTCGCGATGGAAGCGGTCAATCGCGCGCAAGCCGAGACAGGCGAGGTCAAGGGGCACTACCTGAACGTGACCGCCGGCACGATGGAGGAGATGTACAAGCGCGCCGAATTCGCGAAGGAGCTCGGTTCGTGCATCGTGATGATCGACCTCGTGATCGGCTGGACCGCGATTCAGTCGATGGCGCGCTGGGCTCGCGACAACGACATGATCCTGCACCTGCATCGCGCCGGTCACAGCACGTACACGCGGCAGCGCAACCACGGCATTTCGTTCCGCGTGATCGCGAAATGGCTGCGCATGGCCGGTGTCGACCACGCTCACGCGGGGACGGCTGTCGGCAAGCTCGAAGGCGATCCGCTGTCGGTGCAGGGCTACTACAACGTGTGCCGCGAATCGCACAACGCAGTCGACCTGTCGCGCGGGATCTTCTTCGAACAGCCGTGGGCCGGCTTGCGCAAGGTGATGCCGGTTGCGTCGGGCGGTATCCACGCAGGGCAGATGCACCAGCTGCTCGACCTGTTCGGCGACGACGCGATCTTGCAGTTCGGCGGCGGCACGATCGGCCATCCGGGCGGCATCCAGGCGGGCGCGATCGCGAACCGCGTGGCGCTCGAAGCGATGGTGAAGGCGCGCAATGAAGGGCTCGACATCGTCAACGAAGGGCCGGACATTCTCGAAGCCGCCGCGCGCTGGTGCACGCCGCTCAAGCAGGCGCTCGACACGTGGAAGGACGTGACCTTCAACTACGAGTCGACCGACACGCCGGACTTCGCCACCACGCCGACGGCGGCGTAAGCGCGGGGCGTTTCGGTTCCAGCGAGCAGTCGCTTCACATCCCCGATGCCAGCGGACGCAGTGGGCCGCACTGCTGCGGATGCTGTTGCATCGGTTGTCCGACGCTTAGGTCGTTTTCAAGCATTACATGAACCAATGAGGTCTGCCATGCGAATCACACAAGGGACGTTTTCCTTCCTGCCGGATCTGACCGACGAAGAAATCGGCTTGCAGATCGACTACGCGCTGCGCCAGGGCTGGGCGTGTTCGATCGAATTCACCGATGACCCCCACCCGCGCAACACGTATTGGGAGATGTGGGGCCTGCCGATGTTCGACCTGCACGATGCGGCAGGCGTGCTGCAAGAGGTGAAGGCATGCCGCGCGGCACGTCCGAATCACTACATCAAGGTCAATGCATTCGATTCGACGCGCGGTTTCGAGACGATGCGTCTGTCGTTCATTGTCAACCGGCCCGCCGACGAACCGGGCTTCCGCCTCAATCGCGAGGAAGGATGGGGCCGCACGCAGCGCTACAGCTTGACGAGCTACGCGGGCGACCGGCCGGCAGGGGAGCGCTACGGCGCGACCCGTTGAGCGGCACTTTTGCGATGCGAATCACGACAAGGGGATCACGATGACCGTCGATGCCACACTGGACAGGCTGTCCGCCACGCAAACCGATGCACCGGAGGCGCCGGGCGAGCCGTCGCGCGTCGATCTCGCGGCGCTCTATCGTGACTCGGGCATCGGCGACGTGCTGGCGGAACTCGATCGCGACCTGGTCGGTCTCGTGCCCGTGAAGACGCGCATTCGCGAAATCGCTGCGCACTTGCTGGTCGAGCGTGCGCGCGAGTCGCTCGGCCTCGCGAGCGGCGCGCCGACGCTGCACATGTGCTTTTCAGGCAATCCGGGCACCGGCAAGACCACTGTCGCGCTCCGGATGGCCGAGGTGCTGCACCGGCTCGGCTACATTCGCCGCAATCACCTGGTGTCGGTCACGCGCGACGATCTCGTCGGCCAGTACATCGGCCACACCGCGCCGAAGACGCGCGATGTGCTCAAGCGGGCGATGGGCGGGGTGCTGTTCATCGACGAAGCGTACTACCTGTATCGCCCGGAGAACGAGCGCGACTACGGACAGGAAGCGATCGAGATCCTGCTGCAGACGATGGAGAACCAGCGCGACGATCTCGTCGTGATCCTCGCGGGTTATGAGTCGCGCATGGAAACCTTCTTCCAGAGCAATCCGGGCTTCCGGTCCCGGATTGCGCACCACATCACGTTTCCGGACTACAACGAAGCGGAACTGCTCGAGATCGCCGAGCGCATGCTCGCAACGATGCACTACCGTTTTGATGCCGACTCGCGGCTCGCTTTCTCGGACTACCTCGCGCGCCGTATCCGGTTGCCGAACTTCGCGAACGCGCGTTCGGTGCGCAACGCGCTCGACCGCGCGCGGCTGCGTCAGGCGAACCGCCTCTTCGAGACCGCGCTGCAAGGGCGCGCGCCGACCGACACGGCCGCGCTGACGCTCCTTACCGCGGCCGACATTCGCGCGAGCCGCGTGTTCGACGAGCGCGCTCCCGAGCTTGATTTCCCGCGTGCCGGCCACGACACGTCGCCACCGGACCGAATTCAAAACACCTAGTAGGAGAGTGCCATGCAAGACGGACGTACGACTCTTTCGAAGTACCTGATCGACACGCTCGATCGCCAGCCTTCGCCCGTCGCGGCTACCGGACTCTCGGCGCTGCTCATCGACGTCGCCGCCGCGATCAAGACGATTTCGGCAACGCTCACCAAAGGCGCGCTCAGCGGCAACTACGGTTCGGCGCAAAGCGTCAACACGCACGGCGAGGAACAAAAGAAACTCGACGTCGCGACGAACGAGATCTTCGTCCAGCATTGCGAGTGGGACGGCTTGCTGGCCGCGATGGTCTCGGAGGAAATGGACACCGTCTATACGATTCCGTCGACCTACCCGCGCGGCGAATACCTGCTCGCCTTCGATCCGCTCGACGGCTCGTCGAACATCGACATCAACGGCGTGGTCGGCTCGATCTTCTCGGTGCTGCGCCGCACCGGCGATCAGGAGGCGCCGGTGAGCGAAGCCGACTTCCTGCGCCCGGGCCATGAGCAGGTCGCAGCGGGCTACGCGATCTACGGACCGTCGACGATGCTCGTCCTGTCGGTCGGCAACGGCACGCACGGGTTCACGCTGGAGCGCGACGTCGGCAACTTCGTGCTCACGCATTCGGATATCCGGATCCCGGAGGACACTGGCGAGTTCGCGATCAATGCGTCGAACGAACGCTTCTGGGAGCCGCCGGTGCGCCGTTATGTGCAGGAATGCAAGGACGGCCGCAGCGGCTGCCGCGAGCGCGACTTCAACATGCGCTGGATCGCGTCGATGGTCGCCGAGGTGCATCGCATCCTGATGCGCGGCGGCGTGTTCCTGTATCCGCGCGACTTCCGGACGCCGCAGATGGAAGGCCGCCTGCGGCTCCTGTACGAAGCGAACCCGATGAGCTTTCTGGTCGAGCAGGCGGGCGGCGTCGCGATCACCGGGCGCGAGCGCATCTTCGATGTCGCTCCGCGCGCGCTGCACCAGCGCGCGCCGGTGATTCTCGGCTCGAAAAACGAAGTGGAACGCATCCAACGCTATCACAGCGAATACGACCGCGGCGAGGACAAGCCGTACACGTCGCCGCTGTTCAACAAACGCTCGCTATTTCTGCCGGAAGCGTCGACCTGATGAATCCGCGAATCACAGAACCCTTATAAATACCCGGAGACAAGCGCATGTCAGTCAAACACCCGATTATCGCGGTGACCGGTTCGAGCGGTGCCGGCACCACGACCGTCATGAAGAGCTTCACGCATATTTTCAGGCGTGAGGGCATCAACGCGCAGATCATCGAGGGCGATGCGTTTCATCGCTACGACCGCAAGGGAATGCGCGAGGCAATGAAGCAGCGCGAGCGCGACGGCGTGCTCAATTTCAGCCACTTCGGGCCGGAGGCGAACCTGCTCGAAGAGCTGGAGGAGCTTTTCGCCACCTATGGCAGGAGCGGCACCGGCCGGTTTCGCCGCTATATCCACGACGAAGCCGAGGCCGCGCTCTACGAGCAGGAAGCCGGCACGTTCACGCCGTGGGAAGACATCGCGGCCGGCACCGACCTGATGTTCTACGAAGGGCTACACGGCGCGGCGGTGACCGACAAGGTCAACATCGCCCAGCATGTGGACCTGCTCGTCGGCGTCGCGCCGATCATCAACCTCGAATGGATTCAGAAGCTGCACCGCGACAAGACGATGCGCGGTTACTCGCAGGAAGCGGTGGTCGATACGATCCTGAGACGGATGCCCGACTACGTGAACTACATCTGTCCGCAGTTCTCGCGCACGCACGTCAACTTCCAGCGCGTGCCGACCGTGGATACGTCGAACCCGTTCATCGCCCGCGAGATTCCGCAGGCCGACGAGAGCTTTGTCGTGATCCGCTTCGCGCGGCCCAAGGGCATCGATTTCCCGTATTTGCTGACGATGCTGCACGATTCGTTCATGTCGCGCCCGAACGTGATCGTGGTGCCGGGCGGCAAGATGGGCCTTGCGATGCAGCTCATCTTCACGCCGATGATTCTTCAATTGATGGACCGGCGTGCACGGGCTTGATGTGCGTCGACCGCGTTTCGCTCACCTTGTAGATGGAGGCATCCGATGAATGCCGTCGTAGAACCTTCCGCAACGCCCGCCACGCGGCTGATGGCCAACGCGCTGCGCATGCTCGCGATCGATGCGGTCCAGCAGGCAAACTCCGGCCATCCCGGCATGCCGCTGGGGATGGCCGAGATCGCCGTCGCGCTGTGGGGCCGGCACCTGAAACACAACCCGCGCAATCCGCACTGGCCGGACCGCGACCGCTTCGTCTTGTCGAACGGCCACGGTTCGATGCTGCTGTACGGGTTGCTGCATCTGACCGGCTATGACCTGCCGATCGACGAATTGAAGCGCTTCCGGCAGTTGCACAGCAAGACGCCGGGGCACCCCGAGGTCGGCGTGACGCCCGGCGTCGAGACGACGACGGGGCCGCTCGGGCAGGGTCTCACGAACGCCGTCGGCATGGCGCTCGCGGAAGCGCTGCTCGCGCGGGAGTTCAACCGGCCCGGACATACGATCGTCGATCACCACACGTACGTGTTCGTCGGCGACGGATGCCTGATGGAGGGGATCTCGCACGAGGCGGCGTCGCTTGCGGGAACGTTGAAGCTCAACAAGCTGATCGTGCTGTACGACGACAACGGCATTTCGATCGACGGCCACGTCACGCAGTGGTTTGCCGACGATACGCCCGCGCGTTTCGCCGCATACGGCTGGAACGTCGTGCGCGACGTGGACGGGCACGATGTCGATGCGGTCGATCGCGCGTTGAGCGACGCACGGGCCGCGAGCCGGCCGACGCTGATCTGTTGCAAGACCGTGATCGGCCAGGGTTCGCCGTCGAAGGCGGGCACCCACGACGTGCACGGCGCGCCGCTAGGCGCGGACGAAATCGCCGCGACGCGCCGCGCGCTCGACTGGCCGCATCCGCCCTTTGAAATTCCCGCGGCCGTGCGTGAGTTGTGGGACGCCAGCGCGCGCGGCGCCGCCGCCGAAGCGGCGTGGACCGAGCGCTTCGAAGCGTACCGCAAGCACTTTCCGAACGAGGCCGCCGAGTTCGAGCGCAGGATGCGCGGCGCATTGCCCGCGCACTGGCGCGACGCGGTGCGTTCGATGGTGCGCGACGCGAACCGCAACGCCCAGTCGATCGCCACGCGCAAGGCGTCGCAGCAGGCGATCGAAGCACTGGCGCAAGCGTTGCCCGAGCTGCTCGGCGGTTCGGCCGACCTGACGGGCTCGAACCTCACCGACTGGAAAGCCGCCGTCTCGGTACATGCCGACGATGCGGGCCTCAAAGGCGGCAACTACCTGCACTACGGCGTGCGCGAATTCGGGATGAGCGCGGTGCTCAACGGGATCGCGCTGCATCGCGGCTACATCCCGTTCGGCGGCACGTTCCTGACGTTCTCCGACTACTCGCGCAATGCGCTGCGGATGGCCGCGCTGATGAAGACGCGTTCGATCTTCGTCTTCACGCACGATTCGATCGGCCTCGGCGAAGACGGGCCGACGCACCAGTCGGTCGAACATGCGGCGAGCCTCAGGCTGATTCCCGGCCTCGATGTCTGGCGGCCCTGCGACACGGTGGAGACTGCGCAGGCGTGGGCGTGCGCGGTCGAACGCGACGGCCCGTCGTGCCTGTTGCTGAGTCGCCAGAACCTGCCGTTCGTCACGCGCAGCGACGTGCAGATCGACGCGATCGCGCGGGGCGGCTACGTGCTGCGCGACTGGCCGGATGCAACGGCCATGAAACGCGTCGTCCTGATCGCGACGGGCTCGGAGGTCGCGCTCGCGCTCGACGCCGTCGCGCCGCTCGCAGAGGCCGGCGTGGCCGCGCGCGTCGTATCGATGCCGTCCACCACCGTGTTCGACCGGCAGTCGCGCGCATGGCGCGACGCGACGCTGCCGCCGGGCGTGCCGCGCGTCGCCGTCGAAGCGGGCGTGACTTCGTTCTGGCGGCAATACGTCGGGCTCGAAGGCGGTGTGGTCGGGGTCGACACGTTCGGCGAATCGGCGCCCGCCGCCGCGCTGTTCGCGCATTTCAACGTCACCGTGCAAGCCGTCGTGGACGAAGCTCGCCGCGTCGCGCGCGGTGCGCAATGACAGTTTCCGATTGATCTCGAGGAGTTTGTGATGGCCTTCATCGCACTGCGTCAACTGCTGGATCATGCGGCGGAGCACGGCTACGGCGTGCCCGCTTTCAACGTCAACAACATGGAGCAGGTTCACGCGATCATGCAAGCCGCCGAAGCGACGCGCAGCCCGGTGATCCTGCAAGCGTCGGCGGGGGCGCGCAAGTATGCGGGCGAGCCGTACCTGCGCCATCTGGTGCTCGCCGCGCTCGAAGCGCATCCGGATATTCCGCTCGTGCTGCACCAGGATCACGGCGCGAGCCCTGCGGTGTGCCAGCAGGCGATCCGTTCCGGGTTCACGTCGGTGATGATGGACGGCTCGCTGATGCCCGATCAGAAAACGCCCGCGCCATACGAGTACAACGTCGACGTCAGCAGCCGCGTGGTCGAGGCCGCGCATGCGGTAGGCGTGTCGGTCGAAGGGGAATTGGGCTGTCTCGGCTCGCTTGAAACCGGGCAGGCCGGTGAAGAGGACGGCGTGGGCGCCGAGGGCACGCTGTCGCGCGAAGACCTGCTCACCGATCCCGTGCAGGCACAGGAATTTGTCGAAGCCACGGGCGTCGATGCGCTGGCGATCGCGATCGGCACGTCGCACGGCGCGTACAAGTTCAGCCGCCAGCCGACCGGCGACATTCTCGCGATCGACCGCATCGTCGAGATTCACGAGCGGATTCCGAACACGCATCTGGTGATGCACGGCTCGTCGTCGGTGCCGCAGGAGTGGCTCGCGGTGATTCGCGAATACGGCGGCGAGATTCCGTCGACGTACGGCGTGCCGATCGAGGAGATCCAGCGCGGCATCAAGCACGGCGTGCGCAAGGTCAACATCGATACCGACATCCGGCTCGCGATGACCGGCGCGATGCGCAAGTCGTTTGCCACCGCGCGCTCGGAGTTCGATCCGCGCAAGGCGCTCAAGGCCGCGACGGAGGCGGCGCAGAGCGTGTGCGTCGAGCGCTTCGAGGCGTTCGGCTGCGCGGGGCAGGCGGACCGGATCAAGCCGCTGCCGCTCGACGCGATGGCGCGCCGCTATCACTGACGATATCGACCGGAGACGACGATGCGCGAATTCCTGATTGCGCCTTCGCTGCTGTCGGCGGATTTCGCGCGCCTCGGCGACGAAATCGGCGAAGTGGTGGACGCGGGTGCGGACTGGATCCATCTCGACGTGATGGACAACCACTATGTACCGAACCTGACGGTCGGGCCACTCGTGTGCGAGGCGATCCGGCCGCATACGAAGGTTCCGCTCGACGTGCACCTGATGGTGACGCCAGTCGACGCGCTCGTCACGGCATTCGCCGAGGCGGGCGCGGACCTGATCAGCTTTCATCCGGAGGCTTCGCTGCACGTGCATCGGACGATCGCCCTCATCAAGGCGAGCGGCGTGCGTGCGGGGCTCGCGCTCAATCCGGCCACGCCGCTCTCCGTGCTCGATCACGTGCTCGAGATGCTGGATTTCGTGCTGGTGATGTCGGTCAATCCCGGTTTCGGCGGGCAGGCGTTCATTCCGGGCACGCTCGAGAAACTGCGGGCATTGCGCGAGAAGGTCGACGCGACGGTGCAGCGTACCGGGCGGCCGGTGCTGATCGAAGTCGACGGCGGCGTGAAGGCGTCGAACATCGCGGACATCGCACGGGCGGGCGCCGATGTGTTCGTCGCCGGCTCAGCGGTATTCGGCGCTGACGACTACGCCGCGGCGATCGGCCAGATGCGCGACGAGCTGGATGCCGTGAACAATCGTCCCTCGGCGGGCAGTTCAAATTCCCTTACTTATGGGCACGTAAATTCCCCCACCCCGTGAAGCAGGACAAGATCGTTATTTAGCTCTCTTTGTTTTTCGCGCAAGGGTTTGTTTCGGCGCCCTCCTTGAGACGATAGCTAAGTCCGTCAAACGCGAGCAGGTGGCAGTGGTGCATGAGCCGGTCGAGGATCGTGGCGCTCATCGTGTTATCGCCGAGATAGATGCCCCAGTCCTGCACGACCCGGTTGGACGTGACGACAACCACGCTGCGGTGCAGCTGTAGCGTTGATGGATGAGCGTTTGCAGCAACGCGCCCGCATCGTCGGGGATCGTGCGCGAGAGGAACAGGTTGTCGAGCACGAGCAGATCGCACTCAAGGGTGGCCCGTAGCCTCGTTTCGCGCTAGGCCGGTGGGCTCAGTGCGTAGCGGTTAAAGAAGTCACTGGTCTCGATGTATTGCACCTTTTGGCCGTGCCAGACGGCCTGAAATGCTACTGTCTTCGCCACGTGCTCTTGCCTGTGCCAGTTTTGCCAATGATCAGCGCATTCTCGCCGGTGGCCACGAACTTCAGGGTATGCAGCTGGGGAAACAGGCTTGCCGCGGCAGCTTCGTTCGAGCAAATGGCGGCGCTTGCGGCCAACTGGCAATTGCCGTTTCCGTATTTGTACGACGAGACTTGTACGACGAGACGCAGCAGGTCGCGCGCGCGTACGGCGCGGTCTGCACGCCCGAGTTATTCGGCTTCGATGCGGATTTGCGCCTGCGGTATCGCGGGCGGCTGGATGCGTCGCGCAAGGAGGCGATTCCCGACGCGCGCCGCGAGCTGTTCGAAGCGATGCAGCAGATTGCGCAAACCGGAACCGGGCCCGAGGCGCAGTATCCGGCGCTCGGGTGCTCGATCAAGTGGAAGGACGCGGCGTGAGATTGCCGGGCACGGCCCGGCATCGCGCTCAACGCTTTTTCATCGTCGTGCCGGGCCCGCACCACGCGTTCTGATCCTCTTCCGGCCGGTCCGCCGCGCAGCCCCGATCGAGCGGCTGGTCCTGGTCGAAGCGCTTGCCGAGCTGCCACGCGATCTGCGCGCGGGCGAGCTGTACACCGATGTAGAACGCGTGACCGCCGTCGGTATCGAGCTTCAGGCGGGGATATAGCTCGAACGGATCGCTTGCCGTCCAGTGGCCGTCGCGGTTGTACACGTGAACGCCGTCGGCGGCGGCCTGCACGCGGAAATTCGGATCGCGCACGGCCTGCGCAAAGTCGTCGATCTCATCGGCGCTGTACGGAAACGGACGTCTTGCATGGACCGCCGCGAGACCGCTCGAAATGCCTTTCGGCAACTCCTGCGCTTCGCGCGCCGCATCCATCACGCGGCGCGCCACGTCGGCTTCGCGCACGGCGCGCCGCGCGTGCGGGCTCACCGACGTCATGTTCGCCGCGCTCACGCGCAATTCGGTCACGATGCCGATCTGCCCCATATCAGCAATTGCTGGGATGTGCATTTCAGAAATTTCTGATCTGAGCGACCTGCGCCCCTTTCCTGGTTCGCGAATTTTATGACAGCACCCCAGAGATTTTTCGATGTGCGATTGCACAATGAGCTTGACCTCGTTCGCCGGCACCTCCGTAGATACCCTGTGTTGTATCGATTCTGTGTGACGGTTGTGCGTCCTTCGGTTTGTGCCTGGCAGAAGGCGGCGCCCAAACGCAGGAAGCATCTGGCCGTTTAACGCAGGATGCTTGGAACGAATTACGACAGATGACGATCCCGCAGCAGCTCACCTGTAAATGCATTGCTGCAAAGCAGCAATAATGGCTCATTGCTGCCGATGGCACGGGGCTTGCATTGAGATATGAAAACACAGAATCGTGAAAACACAGAATCGGAGACACAGGCGATGCACAAGCAAGCAGCCCTTGAGGCGGAACCCGGGTTCGATCCGAACCTCAGGTTTGTCAGCGTTACCGCCATCAACACACAGGGATTCGTCCAGTTCGAATTTTCAGTCGGCACCCCCGAGCTCTGTGTCGAGCTCATGCTGCCCGTTGCTGCGTTCGAAGAATTTTGCCTCGCGCAGAAGGTGACGCGATTGGATGCCTTCGGCGAGATTGTGCGGCATTGATTTGCTTGTGAGCAGCGCCGAGCAGCCTGATGAAGCGCGCCTAGTCTGATCGCATCCCATCCCGGTTCACAACCACAGGAGCAGTTAATGACCATCGAATTGAAGACGCGGGAAATCAAACCACTGCGTCACACCTACACGCACGTGGCTCAATACATCGGAGCCGATAAAGCCGCTTCGCGCTATCAGGAAGGCACTGTAGGTGCTCAACCGGCAGCGAATTTTCATTACCGGCCCACGTGGGATCCCGAGCATGAACTGTTCGACACGTCGCGCACCGCGATCCAAATGAAGGACTGGTATGCGCTGAAAGACCCGCGTCAGTTCTACTACGCGTCGTGGACGATGACCCGAGCGCGGCAGCAAGACGCGATGGAATCCAACTTCGAGTTTGTCGAGTCGCGCGGCATGATCGATCTCGTTTCCGATGAGGTTCGACAACAGGCGCTTTCCGTTCTCGTGCCTTTGCGCCACGCGGCCTGGGGCGCGAACATGAACAACTCCCAGATCTGTGCCCTGGGTTACGGCACGACCTTCACTGCGCCGGCTATGTTCCACGCAATGGACAATCTGGGTGTAGCGCAGTATCTCACACGACTGGCGCTGGTAATGTCCGGACCCGATCTTCTTGACGAAGCCAAGCAAGCCTGGATGACGAGTCCCGATTGGCAACCGTTGCGTCGTTATGTGGAAAACACTCTGGTGCTGCAAGATCCGGTGGAACTGTTCGTCGCCCAGAATCTGGCGCTCGACGGTCTTCTTTATCCCATGATCTACGGCGCTTTCGTCGACGATTACATCACACTCAACGGTGGTAGCGCAGTGGCAATGCTAACCACTTTCATGCCCGAGTGGCATGACGAATCCAGTCGCTGGGTCGATGCGGTAGTGAAGACCATGGCGGCCGAATCGGAGGATAACAAAGCGCTGCTCATTCACTGGTTGCGTACCTGGGAAGATCAGGCGGCGTCAGCGTTGTTGCCTGTCGCTGAAATGGCTTTGGCGGAAAACGGCCACGACGCCTTGGAAGAAGTAAGGCAGCGACTTCGTGCCCGCGTTGCGAAGGCCGGGATTGTTCTGTAACCGCTAATTTATATTCCTGACCGTCATAGAGGAATGTTCATGTCTAACGTATTTATCGCGTTTCAGGCTAACGAGGAGTCTCGACCGGTGGTGGAGGCGATTCTCGCTGATAACCCTAATGCGGTCGCCACAGAATCGCCTGGCATGGTGAAGATCGATGCGCCCGGGCATCTCACAATAAACCGTCAAAGCATCGAAGACCGGATCGGCATGAAGTTCGATCTCCAGCAAATCCACATCAACCTGATCACCTTGTCCGGATATATCGACGAGGATGACGAACAGTTCACGCTGAGCTGGAAACACTGAACACGGCAAAGAGGAAATTGAAATGGACACTTCTGTGCAGAAGAAGAAACTCGGTTTAAAGGATCGCTACGCAGCGATGACCCGCGGACTTGGCTGGCAGACGAGCTACCAGCCGATGGACAAGGTGTTCCCGTACGACAAGTACGAAGGCATCAAGATCCACGATTGGGATAAATGGGAAGACCCCTTCCGCCTGACCATGGACGCCTACTGGAAATATCAGGGCGAGAAGGAAAAAAAGCTTTACGCCGTCATCGACGCTTTCGCGCAGAACAACGGGCAGTTGAGCATTTCCGACGCGCGCTATGTCAACGCACTCAAGGTGTTTATCCAGGGTGTGACACCGCTGGAGTATATGGCACACCGAGGTTTTGCCCACGTTGGTCGGCATTTTACGGGTGAAGGGGCGCGTGTTGCTTGCCAGATGCAGTCCATCGACGAGCTGCGTCACTTCCAGACCGAAATGCATGCTCTCTCGCACTACAACAAGTATTTTAACGGCCTGCACAACTCCATCCATTGGTACGACCGGGTCTGGTATTTGTCGGTGCCCAAGTCATTTTTTGAAGACGCGGCCACCGGTGGACCGTTCGAGTTTCTTACTGCGGTGAGCTTTTCGTTCGAATATGTGTTGACCAACCTGCTGTTTGTCCCCTTCATGTCGGGTGCTGCTTACAACGGGGACATGTCGACGGTCACCTTCGGTTTTTCGGCGCAAAGTGACGAATCGCGCCACATGACACTCGGCATCGAATGCATCAAGTTCATGCTGGAACAGGATCCGGACAACGTGCCCATCGTGCAGCGCTGGATCGACAAGTGGTTCTGGCGCGGCTATCGGCTGTTGAGCATCGTGGCCATGATGCAGGACTACATGCTGCCTAACCGGGTGATGAGCTGGCGCGAGAGCTGGGAGATGTACGTCGAGCAGAACGGCGGCGCGCTGTTCAAGGATCTTGCGCGTTACGGCATCCGTAAGCCCAAGGGCTGGGACCAGGCTTGCGAAGGCAAGGACCACATCAGCCATCAGACCTTCGCCGTGTTCTATAACTATAACGCCGCGGCCCCCATCCACACCTGGGTTCCCACAGAAGAAGAAATGGGGTGGCTGTCGGAGAAGTACCCCGAGACGTTCGACAAGTATTACCGTCCGCGTTGGGACTACTGGCGCGAGCAGGCCGCCAAGGGCAACCGTTTCTACAACAAGACGCTGCCGATGCTCTGCACTACCTGCCAGATTCCGATGATATTCACCGAGCCTGGCGACGCAACCAAGATCTGCTATCGCGAGTCGGACTACCTCGGCGACAAGTATCACTTCTGCAGCGACCACTGCAAGGAGATTTTTGACAACGAACCCGAGAAGTTCGTGCAGTCATGGCTTCCGCCGCAGCAAGTGTATCAAGGAAACTGTTTCAAGCCGGATGCCGATCCGACCAAGGAAGGTTTCGATCCCTTGATGGCCTTGCTCGACTACTACAACCTGAATGTAGGCCGGGACAACTTCGATTTCGAGGGGTCGGAAGACCAAAAGAACTTTGCTGCCTGGCGTGGAGAGGTCTTGCAAGGAGAAGCCAAATGAGCGTTGTTGCCCTCAAACCCTACAAGTTCCCGGCACGAGACGCGCGCGAAAACTTTCCGGCGCCGTTGCTGTTTATCGGCTGGGAAGACCATCTGTTGTTTGCGGCACCAGTTGCCTTGCCCCTGCCGTCGGACACGTTGTTCGGTGCGCTGTGCACCCAGGTGTTGCCCGGCACTTATGGCTATCACCCCGATTTCTCAAAAATCGACTGGAGCCAGGTGCAGTGGTTTAAGTCCGGCCAGCCGTGGCATCCCGACCCGGCGAAGTCGCTGGCTGAAAACGGTCTGACGCACAAAGACGTGATCCGCTTTCGCACGCCTGGCTTGAACGGTCTGAGCGGTTCCTGCAATTGAGATTGCGTCATGGCAGCGCAATCACACCGCAGCCGAAGTTACAGGCCGCGGTGTGATTGGCCTCCGGCGATTTGAACAATGACCTATCAACTCAACATTCAGCCCCTGGGTGCCACCATTGAGGTGGAGGAAGGGCAAACTATACTCGACGCGGCCTTGCGCCAAGGCATTTACATTCCGCACGCGTGTGGTCACGGGCTATGTGGAACCTGCAAGGTGCAGGTGTGTGACGGAGAAGTCGATCTCGGCGATGCGAATCCCTTCGCGCTGATGGACTTCGAGCGCGAGGAGCGCAAGGCGTTGGCCTGCTGTGCCACCTTGCTCGATGATACGACCATCGAGGCCGACATCGAGGAAGACCCGGACGCCGAAGTCATCCCGGTCGAGGATTTCAATGCCGAGGTGACACGCATCGAGCAACTCACACCGACGATCAAAGCCGTCTTCCTGAGACTCGATCAACCGATTCATTTTCAGGCGGGTCAGTACGTGCAACTTGAAATTCCCGAGTTGCGCCAGACACGGGCGTTTTCCATTGCCAATTCACCTGCGGACGTCGCAGCAACGGGGGAGATCGAGCTCAATATTCGCCGGGTTCCGGGAGGACAGGGCACGGGTTACATCCATGAACAACTGGCGGTGGGGAACATTCTGCACGTGACGGGTCCCTATGGCCGGTTTTTCGTGCGCAGGTCAGCCGACCAACCCATGGTTTTCATGGCAGGTGGTTCAGGCCTGTCGAGCCCTCGGTCGATGATTATCGACTTGTTGCAAAGCGGATGGAGCAGGCCTATCACTCTGGTCTATGGCCAGCGCAATGAGGCAGAACTGTATTACGACGAGGAGTTCCGCGAGCTCAGCCAGCGGTATTCGAACTTCAGCTACGTGCCGGCACTATCGGAAAAAGCAGAAGGTGCGACGCATCCCTTGGCGCAGGGTTTCGTTCACGAGGTCGCCAAGGCTCATTTCCAGAACAACTTTTCCGGCCACCAAGCCTATTTGTGCGGGCCGCCGGCGATGATCGACGCCTGCGTCACGACCCTGATCCAGGGCCGGTTGTTCGAACGCGACATCTATTTTGAGAAGTTCATTTCCGCAGCCGATGCCCAACAAGTACGCAGTCCGCTTTTCAAGAGGGTGTGATCGTGACTACTCAGGACGGGAAGGTCTACGTGACCGTCAAGCAGACCGGCGAGCGTTTCAGCTGCGCTCTCGGTGAGTCTCTGCTTGCCGGCATGGCACGCCTTGGGCGTCGCGGCATACCAGTTGGTTGCCTTAGCGGCGGGTGCGGGGTGTGTAAGGTCGCGGTGTGCAGAGGCAGCGTGCGCAAAACTGGAGCAATGAGCCGTGCGCACATTTCCGAGGCGGAAGAAGCGCAAGGTGTGGTGCTGGCGTGCCGGGTGGCGCCCACTGATGATGTAGAACTGGAGGTGGTCGGCAAGATGCAAAAGCCCTTTTTCAAAGGGTTGAGCTTTCAGGTAGCCCAAGATTCAACGAAATAAGCCGAAGGAGATAGACCATGGGTGTGATGCGAATCGGCCATGCCAGTCTGAAAGTGATGGACATGGCGTTGGCAATCAAGCACTACGAAAACGTCCTGGGAATGAAAAGGACGATGGAGGACGAACATGGAAACGTGTACCTCAAGTGCTGGGACGAATGGGACAAGTACTCCGTTATTCTGACGCCGTCCGATCAAGCAGGGCTCAACCATGTCGCCTACAAGGTTGAGCACGATGCCGACCTGGACGCGCTGCAAAAGCGTATCGAAGCCTATGGCTTCAAGACACAAATGCTCCCCGAAGGTACCCTTCCTTCGACCGGTCGTATGCTGCAGTTCAACCTGCCGAGCGGACATGAGATGCGTCTGTTTGCGACGAAGGAATATGTGGGCACCGGAGTCGGAACGACCAATCCTGACCCGTGGCCCGATGACGTCAAGGGGGCAGGCGCCCATTGGCTGGATCACTGCCTATTGATGTGTGAACTCAATCCGGAGACGGGCGTGAATCGGGTGGCGGAAAATACCCGGTTCATGAAGGAATGCCTGGGCTTTTATCTGGCTGAGCAAGTTATGGTAGGTCCGGATAGTAGCATTCAGGCTGCAACGTGGATGTTCCGCACGTCCACGCCGCACGACATCGCTTTCGTAGGTGGGCCTCGCAATGGTTTGCACCACATTGCCTTCTTCCTCGACTCGTGGCATGACGTACTGAAATCGGCTGACGTCATGGCCAAGAACAAGGTCAAGATCGACGTGGCGCCGACGCGCCATGGGATTACCCGCGGGGAGACGATCTATTTCTTCGATCCAAGTGGGAATCGCAACGAGACCTTTGCCGGCCTGGGCTACCTCGCTCAACCTGATCGGCCTGTGACGACCTGGACGGAAGAGCATCTCGGCAGCGGCATCTTCTATCACACCGGTGAGTTGGTCCAGTCATTCACCGAGGTTTACACCTGACTGCCACGCAGGAGATAGCACATGACTCAGGCTGACTCACTTCATAGCGTCGAGGCGCGGCTGATCAACTGGCCTGCGGCTAACCGCGTCGTCGAGGCAGCTGCGCTGCACGCGCAGCGCCTCGGCGTATGCGTGAACATCGCGGTGGTCGATGTGGCGGGGAATCTTGCCGCGTTTCTGCGCATGCCTGGAGCGCCGTTGCACTCCATCGAGATCGCCATCGACAAGGCATACACGGCAGCCAGTTTCGGCTTACCGACCAGTCGGTGGAGTGAGGCCTTGCTGAGTCATTCCGAAGCGGTCCGCCAAGGCATCGTGCGAAGGCCCCGCTTCATCGCCTTCGGCGGTGGTTTGCCGATTGTTGAAAGTGGCCATCGCATCGGGGGTATTGGCGTGTCTGGCGGTACCGAAGAGCAGGACGAGCACTGTGCGCAAGCCGGATTGAGCCTGCTAGGTCTAACTCAAACCTGAATCTTTCCGGAAAGTCGACTGCCGCCGCGACCACATTTGCCTAACAAGGAAGTTTACTGAAACATCATGCTGATTACCGATCCCCAAGCGACCGCGAGCACTGGAAACCAGTCCGTCGCTCGTGCTAAAGAAATCCACAACTTCATCAACGGCGAATATGTGCCGGGTCAGCGTTGGTTCGAGAAGCGCTCGCCGTTGAACAACGCGGTCATTGCCAAGGTGGCCGAAGCCGGCCGTGCCGAAGTCGACGCGGCGGTGGCTGCGGCGCAGGCCGCGCTCAAGGGAGCATGGGGGCGCATGAGCTTGGCCCAGCGCGTGGAAGTGCTGTACGCGGTGGCCGACGGCATCAACCGTCGTTTTGACGACTTCCTTGCCGCTGAGGTAGAGGACACGGGCAAGCCTATGAGCCTGGCGCGGCATGTGGACATTCCGCGTGGGGCGGCCAATTTCAAGATCTTCGCCGATGTGGTGAAGAACGTGCCCACTGAGTTTTTTGAAATGCCTACACCGGATGGTGTCGGGGCGATCAACTACGCCATGCGTCGACCGGTCGGGGTGGTCGGGGTGATCTGTCCATGGAACCTGCCGCTGCTGCTGATGACCTGGAAAGTCGGCCCAGCGCTGGCCTGTGGCAACACCGTTGTGGTCAAGCCCTCCGAAGAGACGCCGCAGACCGCTGCATTGCTGGGCGAAGTGATGAACGCGGCGGGCGTGCCGCCAGGGGTCTACAACGTCGTGCACGGCTTCGGCCCCAGCTCCACCGGCGAATTCCTCACCACCCACCGCGGCATCAACGCCATCACCTTCACCGGTGAAACCCGCACGGGTGCGGCCATCATGAAGGCCGCGGCTGACGGTGCGCGCCCCGTGAGTCTGGAGATGGGCGGCAAGAACGCTGCCATCGTGTTTGCCGATTGCGACTTCGACGCCGCCATTGAAGGCACGCTGCGCTCGTGCTTCGCCAACTGTGGCCAGGTCTGCCTGGGTACGGAGCGGGTATATGTCGAGCGCCCTATCTTTGATCGTTTTGTCTCCGCGCTCAAAAAAGGCGCTGAAGGCATGCAGCTCGGCCGCCCGGAAGATCCGGCCACCGGCATGGGCCCGCTGATTTCGCAAGAGCATCGTGACAAGGTGCTGTCGTATTACAAGAAGGCGGTTGAAGCGGGCGCGACGGTGGTGGCGGGCGGCGGTGTACCCGATATGCCGGACGCGCTCAAAGGCGGCGCGTGGGTACAGCCCACCATCTGGACGGGCTTGGGCGACGACTCGGTGATTGCCCGCGAGGAGATCTTCGGCCCTTGCGCGCTGGTCATGCCATTCGACAGCGAAGAAGAGGTGATCCGCCGTGCCAACGATAACGACTACGGCCTGGCCACGGCGATCTGGACCACCAATCTGTCGCGTGCGCACCGCGTGGCGGGGGCCATCGAGGTCGGCATTGCGTGGGTGAACTCCTGGTTCCTGCGCGATTTGCGCACGCCGTTCGGCGGGGCCAAGCAGTCGGGTATCGGGCGCGAGGGCGGAGTCCACTCGCTGGAGTTCTACACGGAACTCAAAAACGTTTGCATCAAATTGTGATCATGGACAAAACTCAAATCACCGAGCTTGGCGACGCCCTGTATCAGGCACTGACCACGCGAACCGTGCTCGATCCGCTGACCGAGCGCCACCCCGATATGACGATCGAGGACGCCTATCACATCCAGCAGCGCATGATCGAGCGTCGTGTGCAGGCTGGTGAAACCATCATCGGCAAGAAGATCGGCGTGACGTCGGCGGCCGTGATGAACATGCTTGGCGTGTATCAGCCGGATTTCGGCTACATGCTCGACGGCATGATCTACAACGAAGGGCAGTCGATCGAGATCGGCACGCTGATTCAGCCCAAGGCCGAAGGCGAGATCGCGTTCATCCTCAAGAAAGACCTGATGGGGCCGGGGGTGACCAACGTGGACGTGCTGGCGGCGACCGAATGCGTGATGCCGTGCTTTGAAATTGTCGATTCGCGCATCCGCGACTGGAAGATCAAGATTCAGGACACCGTGGCGGACAACGCCTCCTGTGGCGTATTCGTGCTGGGTGATCACGCGGTCGATCCACGCAAGCTCGACCTGACGCTGTGCGGCATGGTGATGGAGCGTAATGGCGAGATTATCGCCACGGGCTGCGGCGCGGCGGCACTGGGCTCACCGGTCAACGCCGTGGCCTGGCTGGCCAACACGCTGGGGCGTCTGGGCATTGCACTCAAGGCGGGCGAGGTGATCTTGTCCGGCGCGCTGGCGGCGATGTTCCCGGCCAAGGCGGGCGACAGTTTCCGCGTCAGTATTGGCGGTCTGGGCGGTTGTTCGGTCCGGTTTCACTGAACGCGCCCGGCCAGGCACCACGCCCGGCCGTTGTCGGATGCCGTGCGTAAAAGTCATTTTTATAGGAAGGACAAGGTCATGAAAAAGATCAAATGTGCGCTGATCGGACCAGGCAATATCGGCACCGATCTGCTGGCCAAGCTCAAGCGCAGCTCGGTGCTGGAGCCGGTGTGGATGGTGGGCATCGACCCGGAATCGGAAGGGCTGAATCGAGCCCGTGAGCTCGGCATCAAAACCACGGCGGAAGGTGTCGACGGGCTGCTGCCGCATGTGCTGGCCGATGGTGTGCAGATCGCGTTTGATGCCACCAGTGCATATGTTCACGCGGAAAACGCGCGCAAGCTTAACGCGCTGGGCGTGATGATGATCGATCTGACGCCGGCGGCAATTGGCCCGTACTGCGTACCGCCGGTCAATTTGAAAGGGCACCTGGGCAAACGCGAGATGAATGTAAACATGGTCACCTGTGGCGGGCAGGCCACCATTCCGATGGTCGCTGCGGTCTCGCGCGTGCAGCCGGTGGCATACGCAGAAATCGTCGCGACCGTATCGAGCCGATCGGTGGGGCCCGGCACGCGCAAAAACATTGACGAATTCACGCGGACCACGGCCGGCGCGGTGGAAAAGGTGGGGGGCGCGAGGAAGGGCAAAGCCATCATCATCATCAACCCGGCGGAGCCTCCGCTGATGATGCGCGACACGATTCATTGCCTGACCGAAAGTGAGCCGGATCACGAGAAGATTACCGAGTCGATTCACGCGATGATCAGGGAAGTCCAGAAGTACGTGCCCGGTTACCGGCTGGTCAACGGCCCGGTGTTTGACGGCAAGCGTGTGACGGTCTTCATGGAGGTGGCGGGCCTGGGGGACTATCTGCCCACGTACGCCGGCAACCTGGACATCATGACCGCTGCCGCGGCCCGGACCGCCGAGATGTTTGCCGAAGAGATGATTGCCGGCAATCTCACGCTCGAACCGGTTGTCGCTTGAGCCGTCAAGGAGAACAGAGATGAACCTGCAAGGAAAAAAAATCACCGTCCACGACATGACGTTGCGTGACGGCATGCATCCGAAGCGCCATTTGATGACGCTGGAGCAAATGAAAAGCATCGCCTGCGGCCTGGACGCAGCCGGGATCCCCCTGATTGAAGTCACGCACGGCGATGGCCTGGGCGGCTCGTCGGTCAACTATGGCTTTCCGGCCCACAGCGATGAAGAATATCTGGGGGCCGTGATCCCGCTCATGAAGCAGGCCAAGGTCTCGGCTTTACTGTTGCCGGGCATCGGCACCGTCGATCATCTGAAGATGGCCAAGGAGCTTGGCGTGCACACCATCCGGGTGGCTACGCACTGCACCGAGGCTGACGTGTCAGAGCAGCACATTGCCCTGGCGCGCAAGCTTGAGATGGACACGGTGGGCTTCCTGATGATGGCGCATATGAACAGTCCTGAAGGGCTGGTCGGGCAGGCAAAGCTGATGGAGTCGTACGGCGCCAACTGTGTCTACATTACCGATTCGGCTGGCTACATGCTGCCCGATGATGTCAGGGCCCGCCTTGGCGCGGTGCGTGAGGCGCTCAAGCCGGAGACGGAACTGGGCTTTCACGGCCACCACAATCTGGCGATGGGGATCGCCAACTCCATTGCGGCCGTTGAGTGTGGCGCCACCCGCATCGACGCCGCCGCGGCTGGTCTCGGTGCGGGTGCGGGCAACACGCCGATGGAGGTGCTGGTCGCCGTATGCGACCGAATGGGGATTCAGACCGGAGTGGATGTGTGGGCCATTCAGGACGTGGCCGAAGACCTGGTCGTGCCGATCATGGACTTCCCCATCCGGATCGACCGCGACTCGCTCACCCTGGGTTACGCCGGGGTCTACGGGTCGTTCCTGCTGTTTGCCAAGCGCGCCGAGCAAAAGTATGGCGTACCGGCGCGCGAGATCCTGGTCGAGCTTGGGCGCCGGGGCATGGTCGGTGGCCAGGAAGACATGATTGAAGACACGGCCATCACGCTGGCCAAAGCGCGTGCGTCAAAGGCGCAGAAGGTGGCGGCATGAAACTGGATCGCACCACCATTGCGCGCCTTGCAGAGCACCTCGAGAACTGCGAGCTCCACGCGCAAGACACGCTCAAGATCACCGATGAGCATCCCGAGATGGATTGGGATGACGCTTACGCGATCCAGGACGAGATTCGCCGCCGCAAGCTGGCCCGCGGCGGGAAGATCGTTGGGCTCAAAGCGGGGCTGACCTCGCACGCCAAAATGAAGCAGATGGGGGTTGAGAGCCCTGTCTTCGGCTTCATGGCCGACTATTACGCGATCCCCGATGGCGGCACGTGCAAGACCGAGGCGCTGATCCATCCCAAGGTCGAGCCGGAAATCGCCTTTGTTACCAAAGCGCCGTTGAAAGGCCCGGGCTGTCATATTGGAGCGGTGCTGGCGGCGACTGACTTCGTGATGCCGGGCATCGAAGTCATTGACTCGCGCTACCGCGATTTCAAGTTCGATCTCAAAAGTGTGGTAGCGGACAACACGTCGGCCGCACGCTTTGTGGTGGGTGGGCGCGCACTGCCAGTGTCTGAGGTGGATCTGCGCACCGTCGGCATCGTGCTGGAGAAAAACGGTGAGCCGGTTGCGTTCGGGGCGGGCGCCGCGGTGCTGGGCCACCCGGCCGCGGCGATTGCGATGCTGGCCAATCATCTGGGCGCGCGTGGCGAGGAGATTCCGGCGGGCAGTTTGATTCTGTCAGGGGGGATCACGGAGGCCATTGCCGTGCGAGCGGGGGATGCCATCGCCCTGCGGGTGCAGGGGATGGGCGGCACCGGTTTGCGCTTCGTTTAAAGGAGATAGCCATGCCGATTGCGCAGCTGTACATCATCGAAGGCCGCGATGCGGAAAAGAAGGAGCGGCTGATCGCCGAGGTCACCGAGGCGATCCATCGCGCGATTGATGCGCCGGTGGAGTCCATCCGCGTGCTCATTACCGAAATGCCGAAAGAACACTTTGGAATCGCGGGTCAAAGCGCCAGGAAGCGAGGGCGTTAGGACGTTATGTGTGTGGTGTGTTGAGGGCCAGTTGGCCTTAGAAATTATGGAGACTGAAAATGGCTTTGTTAAATCGGATGGACTGGTACGACCTTGCCAGGACGACTAACTGGTCGCCGAAGTACGTCACGGAGAGCGAGCTTTTTCCGCCCGAGCTCAGTGGAGATCACGGCATTCCCATGGAAAAGTGGGAGACCTACGACGAACCATACAAGCAGACTTACCCGGAGTATGTCAAAGTCCAACGCGAGAAGGACGCTGGCGCGTACTCCGTGAAGGCCGCGCTCGAGCGCAGCCAGATCTATGAAAGATCTGATCCGGGTTGGCTTACGGTGATGAAGCAGCATTATGGTGCCATTGCCCTCGCCGAATATTCCGCCTCGAGCGCCGAAGCGCGGATGATGCGCTTCTCCAAGGCACCGGGCATGCGCAATATGGCGACCCTGGGAAGTATGGACGAAATTCGTCACGGTCAGATCCAGCTCTACTTTCCTCATGAGCACGTCTCGAAAGACCGTCAGTTCGACTGGGCTGCCAAGGCCTTCCATACCAACGAATGGGCAGCGATTGCCGCACGTCATTTCTTCGATGACATCATGATGACGCGCGACGCGATCAGCGTCGCCATCATGCTGACCTTCAGCTTTGAAACCGGCTTCACCAACATGCAGTTTCTTGGGCTGGCGGCAGACGCTGCGGAGGCCGGGGATCACACATTCGCCAGTCTGATCTCGAGTGTGCAGACCGACGAGTCGCGCCATGCACAGATCGGCGGTCCAACGCTCCAGATTCTGATCGAGAACGGCAAGAAAGCCGAGGCCCAGAAAAAGGTTGACATCGCTTTTTGGCGCGCGTGGAGGCTGTTTTCGGTGCTGACTGGGCCGGTGATGGACTACTACACCCCGCTCGAGCATCGCAAGCAGTCGTTCAAGGAGTTTATGCAGGAATGGATTGTTGCGCAGTTTGAACGCGCACTGAGCGATCTGGGGCTCGACAAGCCTTGGTATTGGGACACGTTCCTGCAGCAGCTCGATCAGCAGCATCATGGCATGCATTTGGGCGTCTGGTATTGGCGTCCTACCGTCTGGTGGAACCCGGCAGCCGGCGTCACGCCCGCAGAACGGGATTGGCTGGAAGAAAAATACCCTGGCTGGAACGACACCTGGGGCCAGTGCTGGGATGTGATCATCGACAATCTGGTCGACGGGAACATCGCGCAAACGTACCCGGAGACGTTGCCGATCGTGTGCAACATGTGCAACCTGCCGATCAATTACACGCCGGGCAACGGGTGGGCCGTGCAGGATTATCCGCTCGAATACAACGGCAGGCTGTATCACTTCGGCTCGGAGCCGGATCGGTGGTGCTTTGAGCAGGAGCCGGAGCGTTATGCGGGCCATATGACTTTGGTGGACCGTTTCCTGGCTGGCTTGGTGCAGCCGATGGATCTGGGGGGCGCATTGGCTTACATGGGTCTGGCACCCGGCGAAATCGGTGATGACGCCCACGGCTACTCATGGGTGGACATTTACAAGAAGATGCGCATGAAGAAGGCAAGTTGAGCACTGCTGCCTGAAGAGCCGGTGGTATGACCACCGGCTCAACCACCAACCAAACAGAGGACTCCAAAATGGCTTTGTTTCCCTTGAGCTCCAATTTCGAAGGCGACTTCGTGCTTCAACTGGTGGCGGTCGATACCGAGAACACCATGGACGAAGTGGCGACCGCTGCTGCGCATCACTCCGTTGGACGGCGTGTGAAAGCGCGTCCCGGGCATATCCTGCGGGTGCGCCGGCAAGGTAGCAAGGAATGTTTGCCCCGAACGATGAAAGTGGCTGATTCGGGCCTCAAGCCGACCGAGTGTGTTGAGGTCATCTGGGAACCCGCCCAGCAATAACCAGGCATTCGGCAGTTGATGTGCTGGGGCCCCTTCATCAATAGAAAGGAAGTTCATGACATTTAAGAAAGTGTGCTCTCTGGACGATCTTTGGGAGGGCGAAATGGAGTCGTTCGAGGTCGATGGGCAGGAAATTCTGATGGTTTGGCCGCAGGGCGGCGACCTGAAGGCGTTCCAAGGTATTTGCCCACACCAGGACATTCCGCTCATTGAAGGCAAATTCGACGGCAAGACGGTGATCTGCAGGGCGCATCTTTGGCAGTTCGATGCCTGCTCTGGAAAAGGTATCAACCCGTCGGACTGTGCGCTGGCCGAGTACCCAATCAAGATCGAAGGCGATGCGGTATTTGTGGAAACCGAGGGTGTGAAGCCGCTGTTCGCACATACGTGAGCAGCATTCGGTCCGCCAATTCGAAAGCAAGGAGAAAGCTGTGACTAAAAACGATATTGCATCGGCCCACCTTAACAACAGGGTGGGTCCGGTCATGCGTGCTGGGGAGCTCGCTGAGGCAGTAGTTGAGGCAGCGCGAGAGGACAACCCTGGCAAGGAAATTCGCGTGGACGACAAGCGCGCCTATTTGCGCATCGACACCGACGGGGAGTTAATCCTGCGCCGCGAAACGATCGAGCGGGCGCTGGGCCGACCGTTCAAAATGCCTGACCTCGAGGTTGAATTGAGTTCGTTTGCCGGGCGTATTGAAACTATGCCCGATCAGGTCCGCTTCTACTTTGAGAAGCAAGTCTGAGTAGCGGTACCGGACAACATCCGCCCCACCAAGTAAAGATTCGAGGAGACAAGCATGTCTGAAGTTCAAGTTCTCAAGCCGCTCAAGACCTGGAGTCATCTCGCGACGCGGCGCCGCAAACCGAGCGAATACGAGATCGTTTCCACCAATTTGCACTACAACAAGAGGGATCCGAATGCTCCCTACGAGCTCGATCCGGATATGTGGATGAGCCGCTGGTTCAAGCAGCACACCCTCAATAGTCCGCTCAAGCACGACGATTGGAACGCGTTCCGCGATCCGGACGAAGTCATCTATCGCACGTACAACCTGATGCAGGACGGCCAGGAGACGTATGTCTTCGGGTTGTTCGACCAGTTCAATTCCCGTGAACATGATAAGTCGCTGGATCCCCGCTGGGCTGGTAAGCTGGCCCGGCTATATACCCCGGCCCGCTACCTGTTCCACACGCTGCAAATGGCCTCCGCTTACGTCGGCCAGATGGCTCCAGCGAGCACTATCACCAACTGCAACTATTTTCAGATGGCCGATTCTTTCCGCTGGTTGAGCCATACGGCCTATCGTACGAAAGAGTTGTCGCTAGCATTCCAGGACAAGGGCTTTGGTAGCGACGAGCGTAAATATTGGGAAGACGACGTCGCCTGGCAAGGCTTCCGTGAGCTTATGGAAAAGGTTCTCGTAACATGGGACTGGGCCGAAGCGTTTGTGGCGCTCAACCTGGTCGCCAAGCCGGCGGTGGAGGAATCGGTGCTGCGCAAGCTGGGCGAGTCCGGACGCCATAACGGAGATACTTTGCTAGGCCTGTTGACGGACGCCCAACTCATCGACGCGGCACGTCACAGGCGTTGGGCCACGGCGTTGGTCAAGATGGCGCTCGAAAAGCCAGGTAACGCCGAAGTTATCAAGAATTGGATTGCCAAGTGGGAATCGCTCGGCGATGCGGCTATCGATGCCTATTGCAGCACGCTTGCCGATGTACCAGACGCCTCGGAGTCGGCCAAGTCGGCGACTCGAGAGTTTCGTCGATCCCTGGGTCTGTAAGGAAAGACTTCCAGCCGATGCTGTCTCAGGGGACCATCAAGAGCGCCTGGATCACGCGCTCTTGGTGATCTTGACAGCGTAATCACAGGGATTTCATGTATGTCTGAACATCAAATACTCATAGAGGGTGAGAAAACTGCCTTTGTCCAGGCGGGGGAAGACACTGTCCTGCGGGCAGCTTTGCGCGCCGGAATAGGATTTCCCTATGAGTGCAACTCGGGCGGGTGTGGCAGCTGCAAGTTTGATCTGCTGGACGGAGAGGTCGAGAATCTTTGGCCAGACGCGCCAGGGCTGACCGAACGCGATCGGCGTAAAGGTCGTCTGTTAGCGTGCCAATGCAGAGCCAAGGGGAATATACAGATAAAGGTGCGCGTCGAGGCGGACCATCAATCTCAAGTGAGGCCGAAGCGACTGCTGGCCAAGTTTGTAGAATCGCATGAAGTCACCCACGACATTCGCGAATTTCGCTTTGTGACGGATGGCCCGGCCACCTTCTTGGCGGGACAGTATGCGATGCTTTCGGTCCCTGGTGTGACCGCGCCGCGGGCCTACTCCATGTCTAACACCGGCAATGATCGAGGCGAGTGGCATTTCCAGATCCGGCGCGTGCCGCAAGGTAAAGCGACAGAGCAGTTGTTCCATCACCTTCGTGCGGGCGATCAACTGGAGATCGATGGACCTTACGGCCTTGCTTTCTTGAGAACGGAGGCCCCACGCGACATTGTTTGCGTAGCGGGCGGGTCGGGTCTTGCACCGATGGTGTCCATTGCACGTGGCGCGTCGCAGTCCGGCATGCTAAAAACACGCCATCTCCATTTTTTCTATGGTGGGAGAACGCCGTCAGACATTTGCGGAGAATCATTCCTGCGCATGTTACGTGGCTACGACGAACGCATTCATTTTTACCCGGTCGTGTCTTTGCCGGGTGAGGCCTCCGGATCTCAGTGGAGCGGTGAAACGGGATTTGTTCATGACGTGGTTCGGCGTGTGTTCGGGGATACGCTGTCAAATTTTGAGTTTTATTTCGCCGGTCCTCCACCTATGACTCAGGCTCTTCAGGAGATGTTGATGATCGGCTACTGTGTTCCTTTCGAACAGCTTCATTTCGATCGTTTCTTTTAATGAAGTGTCCACACGACTTGCGATTAATGTCGATGCAAGTCTATTAATCAGAGGAGAGTAATCGATGAAACTGTACTACAGTCCTGGCGCTTGTTCGCTTTCACCGCACATCGTATTGCGTGAAATGGGCTTGACATTCGAGCTCGAAAAAGTCGATCTGCAAAGCAAAAAGACCGAGAGCGGTTCTGACTTTCGCAGCGTCAACCCCAATGGTTATGTGCCGCTGCTGGCTCTCGACGATGGGCAGGTGCTCACGGAAGGTCCGGCGATCGTACAGTACTTGGCCGATCGGGCTCCCGAAGCGCGGCTGGCGCCTGAAGCCGGGACGATGGAGCGCTATCGTTTGGTGGAATGGCTAAACTTTATTTCGACCGAGCTTCACAAGGCTTTTGCGCCGCTTTTCAATCCTAAAACGCCGGAAGAATGGAAAGCCATCGTAAATGATTTGATCGCGGCGCGTCTGGCTTATGTTGAAAAAAAGCTCGATGGTCAGGCCTATCTGATGGGAGATAACTTCACGGTTGCTGATGCTTATCTGTTCACCGTGCTGTCTTGGGGAAAGTGGGTCGGCGTAGATATCGGACGCTGGCCGACTTTGCAGAGCTATACGAATCGAATTTCTTCTCGCCCGACCGTGCAGGCCGCGCTCAGAGCCGAGGGCCTGATCTAACGAAGACCGGTTCTTGTTGCCCCAACTTTTTCGGAGTTGGGGTTCAAGATTTTCCTTTAAGTATGAAGAGGGGTTGAGACATCAGGATACGGGAAGGTGAAAGCACAACTTATGCTAACTAATCTATAAGGACTACAAAATGAAAGCCGCAGTCTATTACGGTCCGCAGGATATTCGCTGTACGGATATTCCAGACCCCGTCATTCGCGCCGACCACGAAATGCTAGTCAAAGTAACGGCCACATCGATATGTGGCTCCGATTTGCACCTTTACCGGGGCGCGCTTGATGGAATCATGGAAAAAGGCAAGTCCCAAACAGGTCATGAGTTGATCGGCGAAGTCGTGGAGGTCGGTAAGAGCGTCGGGCGCTTCAAGCAGGGGGATCGCGTCAGTATGGGGTACTCAGTCTCATGCGGCCACTGCTACATGTGCGAGGTTGGGCAGACCGCACATTGTGAGACTACCAAAAACGCAGTCTATGGATTCGGCATACCTTTCGGCAGCATCAATGGAACTCATGCGGAGGCCCTGATCGTCCCTCACGCGGATGGTCACGCGATGAATGTGCCGAAGGGAATTCCCGATGAAGCGGCGGTTACGCTTTCCTGCAACCTGCCGTCGGCAATCATCGCCAACCGCCTGGCCGATATCCAGGTCGGGGAGAATGTTGCACTGGTGGGCTGCGGGCCGACGGGAATGATGACTCTCGATATCGCGCTGCACAGAGGGCCGGGGCGCGTGGTTGTACTCGATAAGGTTGCCCATCGTCTTGACGTGGTGCGCAAAAAGGGGGGCGTGGCGATTGATGCGAACCAGGAAGACTGGAAAGAAAAAGCACTGGCAGAAACCGGCGGACGTGGCTTTGACAAAGTGATCGAGGTGGTCGGTTATCCCGAAACCCTACAGATGTGCCTCGATCTGGTTCGCCCCGGCGGAACGGTTGCCGCGATCGGCGTTTTCTGCGACTCAACTTTCAATCTGAATTTGGCCGATGTGTTTCTGCGCAATATCAGCTTGCACATGAATGGCTTCGCTAACGCCCAGCCTTACATGTGGGAGGCATTGCGGCTGATGGAGCGTGGTGTGATCAATCCGCAAGAGTACTTTTCACACGCGTTCGAACTTGCTGATGTGGACAAGGCATTCTCGGTCTTTCATCAGAAATCGGACAGCGCAATGAAGGTACTGATCCGGCCATAAACCTGCTTCGACGTAAAGCGAGGGTGAGCGCGCGAACGCTCATACCATTATTAGAAAAAATCTGGTAAGGAGACGAAATTGAAGATCAATCAGAGTTGTGTCGCTGTGCGGGTGATCGTGGGTTTTTCGGTCGCGTTATTTGCGATGGGCACTGCGAAGGCTACTGACGTGTTCAATCTGGAGGGCTATGGCCCCGTGTCCCGCGCCATGGGGGGCACAGGCGTGGCGTACGACATTGGCGCGGCGGCCATGATGGAGAACCCGGCGACGCTGGGCTTGATGGAGCAGGGGGCCTATCTAGATTTCGGGCTGGATGTCATCAACACCGATATCAACATACGAAACGCCGCCACCGGTGAATCAGGGTTCGTCAGTAAAAAGTGTGGGTTGTCGGCGGCTCGGGCAAATTGCCAAGTGCATGATATAGCGCGATTTCCGTCGTTCGAAACGTCCGGAAGCCGTACGCTTTTCTCATGGTGACTTTGGCCTTGTTGTTCAAACCCTCGACGATTCCGCTGGAGAACTGCTTGCGCGCATGAAAGTAGTTGAGAATCAGTTCTCGATGGGCGCGCACGGTGCGTGCGAACTTCTTCATTGGTTCGATGCGTGAGCGCATGACCCGGGTGCACCACTGATCGAGGAACTTGCCTGCCCAGACAGGCGAGATGTAATCCCAGATCTGCTGGAACTCCTCCTTGAGAAGATAGGCGCGGACACTGCGCAGGTTGTAGTGCAGCAGATCGCGCAGGCGCAGTCGCTGA
The DNA here is from genome assembly GCF_002278075.1 of Paraburkholderia aromaticivorans. Classification (NCBI taxonomy): domain Bacteria; kingdom Pseudomonadati; phylum Pseudomonadota; class Betaproteobacteria; order Burkholderiales; family Burkholderiaceae; genus Paraburkholderia; species Paraburkholderia aromaticivorans. The sequence goes on from NZ_CP022992.1 coordinate 389,353, forward strand.
TTGTCAGTAAGGTTCTCTGGCCGCTTGAGCAAACACCAGCGGGACTTCTTGAGGACTGGCTCATAGCCGTCGCGGGTCATGCGGCGAGCTTCCTCGGCGCGAACCTCGTCGATCGCCTTGTTCATTTTGGCAACGATGTGGAAGCGGTCGAGGATGTTCAGCGCGTTGGGGCAATGTAGTGCGATCATCTCGATGTAGGGCCGCCACATGTCCGAGCAGACGAACTCGACCTGCTCGCACAACCGTTTGCCGATCATGACGAAGAACTTTGCGAAGCTTTCCTTCGTGCGCTCCTGGCCAACCCAAAGCAGGCGCACGCAGCTGGCCTCGATCTGATAGACCAGCGTGAGATAATTGTGCCCTCGGCCATACTGGATTTCATCGACGCCCAAAGCGCGGATGGTGCCGAGTTCGCGATGGGCCAGCCCCCAGTCGACCACCCACTCCACCGCCTGGGCAACCTTCTCCCAACTGGTGCGAAAGCTTTGCGCTGTCTCTTTCCAGGAGAGCTTGCGTGCCCACTGCGCGAGAAACAGCATGTAGGCCTTGGTCAGCGTGTGCTTGCCGATGGCCCACGGCACCGTCTCGACCTTCACGCCGCACTCACGGCAGTCGACGCGGCGCATGGCGTACAGCAAAATCACCGCGAAGCCCCAGATCGGAATAAATTCGAAACTACGCGATGCGAGCGTGTCATAGCCGCTGCCAGGCCGGTTGCAACACGAACAGATCGGCTTCGAACCCTTGCGTGGCCGCACGTCGATCTCGATGGTTTTGGACTGCTCGCACAGTCGGGCACTTTCATAGACGAAGCCGGGAAAATGATGGCAGGCATTGAGCAGGCGGGTCAGCAACATGGTTAGCAAGCGCGCGGGAATCAGTAAAGACGCTATTGTTACCTCAGATCCGCACGCACTGGAGCGCTACGTCCCGGACTTGCAGAACTGGCCTGCCTCATGGCGCTTCGAGGACGAGGACATCCCATTCGGACAGGCGCTCGTGAAGGTCTTCACACCTTTCCTGCAACACCTGCTGACCCACGGCTATGCCCGCAAAACGTTGCACCGCCACCGCGATCACCTTTGGATGCTTGGTGGCCATCTCATCGAAGTCCGTCACGTCGATCCGGACTTAGCCGCCATGGATGCCCGCACACTGCTTCTCAATGAGATCCACGAGTTCGGTGGCCCGCTTTCGAGGCACCTCTCCGAGCACGAGCAGAACGCCTTTGACGCTACCTGCAAGAAACTCTATCGCTTCCTCTGTCCCTCATGAATCGCATCAAACCACCCACAGATTCCGCCGACGAGCCTGAATCAGTTTCTTCTGGCAATCACGGCAACAACAACGGCCCCTACTTCGCGCCCGAAGCCGCATTCGTGTATCGGGCCGGGAAGTATGCATTCGGCGTGGGTGCCTTCGCGGGAGGGGGACTCGGCACGCAGTACGGCGGCAGCAGCTTTCTGTCGCGCACGACCACCAACGGCATCAACACCGGCTTCGACAATTTTTCGCGTCTCCTGGTGTTGCGCATTCCGTTTGCCATGTCTTACGACGTCACGGACAAGCTGACGGTCGGCGGCTCGCTCGACGCAGTCTGGACCTCGCTGAATCTCGGCATGCTGCTGGATGCCTCGCAGATCGGTACGCTCGCGGCCCAGCACCGCGCGTCGGGCACGCTGCTGCCCGCGCTCGCCAGCGTGCCAGGCCTGTCGGGCGGGTATATCAACTTCGCGCATAACGGAATCGTGGGCGGAGGCGCCGATGCCTGGGGGATCGGCGGCAAGCTGGGCCTCACGTATCGCCTCACGCCGGACACCGTGTTTGGCCTGGCCTACAACTTCAAGACGCACGTTGGCGATCTGGGCGGCCATGCAACGTTGTCGGCAGTGAGTTCCGTTGCCGGAAACATCCCGCTCGACGGTCAGATCACGGTCCACAGCTTCGAAATGCCCGCGCAGTTCACGGCAGGTATTAGCCACCGGTTCAACGATCACTGGAGCGTTTCGGCCGACTATCAGCGCGTGTTTCTCGCGAGCGTGTTCAAGGACATCAACGTGAGCTTCGTACAGTCGGGCACGGGGGCGAACCTGAACCTGTCGCTGCCGCAGAACTACCGTGACATCAACGTGTTTGGCGTGGGGGCGGAGTACCGCTACAACGCGAGCCTCGCGTTCCGTGCGGGCTTCCATTATGCGCAGGAAGCCATACCCAACAATATGCTGTTGGCCGTCATTCCCGCCATCCCGACCACGACCCTGACCGGCGGCGTCTCTTATGCGTTCAGCCAAAACAGCAAGATCGACCTTGGCATATCATTCGCATTGCAGAAGACCTTGACGAACACGAGTCAGCCCAACACCTCCGTGCCGATAAAGGTGACCCACTCGCAGATCAACGCGGCGGTGGCCTGGCAAAAACGGTTTTGATGCAGAGGCGGGCGCGGGTGGGGTTGACCCTGTAGGTCAGGACTGTCAGACACCGTTAAGGCAAACATTGTGATTATTGACGTACCACGTTCATCGGCGAAATTTAAGCCCACAAGAGGTCGCGTGAGTCGGGAACAGCAATTTTTGTGTTCACGAAGCCGGACATTGAAGTCATGAATTACCAAAGACGTTTTTAGTGTCCTGAATTTGACGCTCGTAGAAGGGAAACGGAAGTGGACGCTCGTGCAATGAGATCTACGCGAAAATCCGCTAGCCGTTCAGGAAGTGGTACTTCCCCCAAAGGGCGCGGTCTTGCGTAAGCCGCATTGAGCAGATGATTGCTCCGAGTCATCAGAGGTCGACAAACTATGCTTGACGAGTCAAATATACTGACGCTCCGGGATGCAAAGCTCCTGCAGGCGTGGACGAACGCCTGGTTTGAGGCGGCCGTCGAACTAGGTTTTATCCGGTGGCCCTATGTACCCGACAAAGAAGTCGTCAAGCGTTTGCATGGCTACTTCAATGCAGGGTTGATGCCAATGGAAGCCGCCCAAGCATGCTTTGCGCCGAAGCATTGAGAAAGATCGACGATGGTTCAACCAAGAAAAATCATACGAAGTTGTTAAGGAAAATTAAGTTGTTTCTCGTTGCCAGATACTGGATATATGGAGTTGCAAATGTCGGATTCTTTAGAAATTGCGAATACGGTCACCGCATATGGTATAAAAACCAATTATCACGATCGTGGTCAGGGAGTGCCTGTTCTTTTGATTCATGGATCGGGCCCTGGAGTAACCGCATGGGCGAACTGGCGCCTCACAATCCCTGAACTCGCGAAGCAGTTTCGCGTCATCGCACCGGACATGGTGGGCTTTGGATATACCGAGCGGCCGGAGGGTATCCAGTATGACATGGATACCTGGGTCGGGCATGCGCTCGGGTTGCTGGATGCGCTTGGCATTGACAAGGCTCACGTGGTGGGCAACTCTTTCGGAGGGGCGCTGGCCTTGGCGCTGGCCATCCGGGCGCCCGAAAGAGTGCGCCGATTGGTCCTCATGGGCAGCGTGGGTATCTCCTTCCCGATAACGGAGGGGTTGGACAAGGTTTGGGGCTACGTTCCGTCAATCGACAACATGCGAGAGTTGCTCGATGTTTTTGCGTTCGACCGCAATCTCGTGAATGACGGCCTCGCTCGCCTGCGTTATGAGGCAAGCATCCGGCCGAACTTTCAGGAAGCGTTTTCAAGTATGTTTCCGGCACCGCGCCAGCGTTGGGTGGACGCTATGGCGAGCCGGGAGGAGGACATCGGCTCGCTTCCGCACGAGACACTCATCATCCATGGGCGCGAAGACCAGGTCATCCCGCTGTCCAATTCCTATACACTGCTCAGACTGATTCCACGGGCGCAGCTGCACGTGTTCGGCCGCTGTGGCCATTGGACGCAGATTGAGCATGGAGAGCGATTTAACCGGTTGGTCGGTGACTTCTTCTCGGAAGAGGCGCTTTAAGCCTCCGCGCGGAGGTCTTTGGGGAGCGTTCAAGTGACGCCAACGGCATGTGGCAACGAACGGTCCCCCAATTAGGTTTTCGTTCCAGGCAGGTTTACGCACCCGGTGAGAGCGTGCGAGACGATGAACTTTTAAGAAAGAGCCCTGACTGGCGATCTCTTGAGGAGGGGACATGAAGGAGGAGAAAGGGAAAGCGGGAGAAATAGACAGAGGAATACCGCTTTTCGTGCCGGATGTAGTGGCTGATCTGCATTTCCCGGACATTCGGGATCTGGCGGAACGGCTTCGTTTCAATCCTGCGGACGGTCGCATCTGGCTCGACGATCGTCGAATGGTCTTGATCCATACGGACGCGTTTGCTTCACTGCGACAGGAACTCATCGAAGCTTTAGGTATCGATGCTGCGCGCGGATTGCTGACCCGCATGGGATATCTATCGGGTTCTCGGGATGCCGCGCTCGCACGAAAGGTTCGCGGGCAAGACAGCGCATTTGATGCCTTCGCGGTAGGTCCTCAACTTCACGCCCTGGAAGGCATCGTCCTGGTAGAACCTGTCAGAGTGGATATCGACAGCACCACCGGTCAGTATTACGGGGAATTTCTGTGGAAAGACTCGTCCGAGGATGAGGCTCACATATCCGTGTACGGCATCGGCTCCGAACCAGCCTGCTGGATGCAGATTGGCTACGCGTGCGGCTACACGAGCGCTTTCATGGGCCGGCGTATTCTATACCGGGAAGTCGAATGCCGCGCGATGGGCAATACATTATGCCGAATCATTGGAAAGCCCGTGGAGGAGTGGGACGCCCCCGATGCGGACCTTCGGTATATGCTGCCACAATCTCTGGAGAAACGTCGCTTTGTCGCGTTGAAAAGTTCAGGGCCAGCCCCGACTGACTCTACAGATCATGAGTGTGTGCCTTGCAAGCCTGACGAAGTGCCTGTCAAAGAAGGACCAATAGGCGCGTCTGCTGGATTCAACGCAGTGATGCACAAAATATTCAGAGTGGCTCCCACTAGTGCGACCGTTTTACTGATGGGCGAGAGCGGCGTGGGCAAAAGCCTGTTTGCTCGGGAACTGCACAACAGAAGTTCGCGTGTAGGGAAACCATTCGTTGAATTAAATTGTGCAGCTATTCCCGATTCGCTGATTGAATCGGAGCTTTTTGGTGCGGAGCGAGGGGCATTCACCGGCGCATCCGATGCCCGCGTTGGGCGTTTCGAAAGCGCAAACGAAGGGACCATTTTTTTGGATGAGATTGGTACTCTCAGTCTAACCGCTCAAGCGAAGCTATTGAGAGTTTTGCAAACGGGGGAGATGGAGCGACTCGGGAGTTCAAAGACGGTTAAGGTCAATGTTCGGGTAATTACTGCGACTAATGACAACCTCAAACAGGCGATAAAAAGCGGGCGTTTTCGTGAGGATCTTTTCTACCGGCTGAATGTATTTCCAATTTTTATTCCACCTTTGCGTGAAAGAAAGGATGATATCCCGGTTTTGCTGGAATTTTTCATAAAGAAATTTTCACGAAGGCATGGTCGGCCCCTCAAGGGCTTATCCAATCGTGCGCTTCATCTATTGCTGGATTACTCGTGGCCCGGGAATATCCGCGAGATGGAGAATGTGCTCGAACGTGGCGTTATCCTCGCCGAGGAAGGCGGTACGCTCGATGTATGCCACTTGTTTAGTAGCGATGACACCGTGGAATGTAAGGGTGCTTTTGGTTTAAGCGACCTTGGGTCGCTTGTCCTCGATTCCATATCGACGAGCGCTCCCCCCGAGGCGATCCGCAAGAGCGGAGAAGCCCCGGAGGGGCTCGAGGATTGGGCAGCGCTTGCTGTACAGATGAACAAAGCGACACTTTGCGAGGTCGAAGATGCGCTCGTACGCGCGGCACTCAAAGCCGCGAACGGGAACATATCAGAAGCCGCACGTCTTCTCGGATTGACACGCGCGCAACTCGACTACCGTGTCAAGAAGTTGAACAATTCAATGCCAATCTCGACGGAGAAGTAGAGAGCGCAAAGCACCAGCGCTTGGGACGCGCCGGGATCGAAAGTTTCCTCCTTGGCTAGGTCCTGTTCACATTCTCACGAGCGGTCCAAAGGCACAGGCAAGCGAAGCGAAGGCGAGATAGTTGCCTGCGAGCTTGTCGTAGCGAGTGGCGACACGACGAAAATGTTTGATACTACTGAAAAAGCGTTCCACGATGTTCCGGGTCCGATACAGCACGCGGCTATAGCGACGCTTGGTCTTGCGGTTCGAACGCGGCGGGATTACGGCCTTCGCACGCGTAGCGCGGATGCTCTCCACAAAGGCGTTCGAGTCGTAGCCTTTGTCAGCGATGACCGCCCCGGTGCGCAAATGCTCAACCAGTTCATTCGCGAACGAAATATCGGAAACTTGCCCCTCGGTGGCAATCAACCGCAGGGGACGTCCGGCGTCATCGACGGCCAGGTGCAACTTGATCGTCTGCCCACCTCGCGAGCGACCGAGCGCTTGCAGACCGTTTTTTTGGGGGCTCCGGACGAATGCTGGTGCGCGCGCACGATGGTCGAATCGATCAACACATGCTTGATCTCGGTTTCGTCGGCCACGGCGTGGATCACGCGTTCCCACACCCCCGTGCGACGCCACCTGGAGAAACGCACGTACACGGTATGCCATCGTCCCAACGCCTTCGGCAAATCGCGCCACGGGCAGCCGGTCCGGCCAATCCAGAGAACCGCTTCGACAAACCAGCGATTGTCGGCCGCCGTTCGTCCTGGGTCGCCTTCCTTGCCCGGCAAGACGGATTCGATTCGTGCCCATACCTCGTCGCTCAGTAACGTTCGGATTGTTACGGCTCGGGTTATTTGAGTGTTGGCAGGGGGCGTTTGTCTCGCGTTCGGCGGGAGCCCGGGCGGGCGTAAGCGGGTGCAATCAGGCTTTGCGCTTCAGCCGCTCGACTTCGGCGTGCAAGGCCGGGGTCAGTTCTGCGATCAGGGATTCGATGTCGCGCACCTGATGTTGAACCGTCAGCACCGCGATACCTTGCGGCATGAGGTCGTAGATCACGAAGTGTTGCCGCGCCGGAATCATCAGGAACGGAGCCGAACAGTACTGCCGCAAGCGGCCCTTCTCCGGGGTGGCGGCGGCAACGCCCATGGCAGCGTACAGATCGGCGATGTAGCGGTCGGCAACGTCATCACCCCACTCACGGCGCGACCGCGTGTAGATGCGACGCAAATCCAGCGCCGCATTCCGGGTCAGCAGAAACGTGGCGGGTGATGGCGCGTCATTGCCAGCCATCGGCTTCCTTGCGGTCGAGCACCGCCATGTCGGCCTTGAAGTCACCGCTGGACGCAAAGACGCGGCCCGCTGCCAAATCGCGGTATCCAGAGAGGATGGCTTCCTGCACGAACTGGCCGTCGCGCCGTTCCATGTCGCGGCGGATCAGGTCGCGCACGTATTCGCTGGGCGTTTCGTAAAGACCCGCCTCGCCGACCATTCGGTCCACGAATTCAGCCAAGGGTTGCGACAGGCGGGCGTTGATGCGTTCGGACATGGGAACCTCCCGGAGCGATCAGATAGAAGTATTGTCGCACAAGTGGCGGCATTTGTCGCAACTATTGCGCACTCAGAAGACAAGCGACTGTGCTGGTACCTGATGTTGCTCATTTGGTAATCCCCCCGTTTTTAACGGAGTTCAGGAGTAGAAACTATGCGGCCATGGCCAGCCGCTGCTTTGGCGTCAATCCGCCCAAGGCCATGTTTGGGCGGTCGTGATTGTAAGTCCACATCCAGTCAGTCGCGAAACGCTGCACATGGTCCAGATCCTCCCAGTGGTACTGCGACAGCCATTCGTACCGCACGGTCCGATTGAAACGCTCGACATAGGCATTCTGCTGGGGCTTGCCCGTGTTACGGACCGGGCTATTTGAGGATCAGCGAGGAGTGTTTTTCCCGCGAACGTCGGGAACGAATTTTTGAACTTCACCGCGAACAGCGCGGGACATGGAGAACGTAAAGAAGGCCGGTACTGCCGTGATATCGTGAGACGGTTTCCAAGCCACACACGAATCAACAACAGTCCGGCCTATGTATCGAATCGTACACGCCTTTCTCACTCTCGAACAACATCATCGCGCCGTCGTCTCCACGCCACAGTCCTATCGCCCCGAACGCTGCCCGCATTGCGGATTCGGCGGATGTCACTGACCGGCATATTCGAGCCATTCCTGACCTGCCCCCTTCAATAGGGCCAATGGGCTTCTAGCAAAGTCCCTTTAAGAGACTGTTTCATAAAGGCTGTTCGGTGCGCTGAAGAGTGTTCCAGCAAATCAGGCAGCAACCGAGTTTGAGGAACGCGCCGTGAATGTCGGCACGACGCTCGAAGCGAATACGGAGTCGACGGAAGTGATGCAACCAGGCATGCGTGCGTTCAACGACCCAGCGATGTTTGCCAAGGCCGCTGCCGTGTTCGGTACGGCGCCTGGCAATCACTGGCTCGATACCGCGATTGCGCAATGCTCTTCGATGTCGCTCGGAGTCGTAACCGCGATCGGCGTAGACAACGCGCGGTCTCTGCAGTGGGTGGCCACGCAATCCGCGAATCGGCGGAATCGCGTCGATCAGCGGCAGCAATTGCGTGACGTCGTGGACGTTGGCGCCAGTCAGGATCGCGGCGAGCGGCGTGCCGTTGGCGTCGGTGACGATATGGTGCTTGGAACCGGGTCGTGCGCGATCAGTGGGGTTTGGCCCAGTTTTTGGCCCGCCCCAACAGCACGAATCGATGAAGAGTCGACAGCGGCTCGCGAGAAATCGATCTGGTCTGCCGCACGCAGCTTCGCGAGCAGCAACACGTGCAACCGGTCCCACACGCCAGCAGCTTGCCAGTCGCGAAGCCGTCGCCAACATGTCACGCCCGAGCCGCAACCCATCTCGGCGGGCAAGTCGCGCCAGCGCAGTCCGGTCTTGAGCACGAACAAGATTCCGGTCAGCGCGGCGCGATCCGATACCGGCAGACGGCCCGGGTTCTTCTTGCGTCGAGGCTTGGGTGGCGGTAGTAACGGCTTGATCAGTGTCCACAATTCGTCGTCAATGATCGGCTTGCCCATCTCCTCGGCCTCGGTTGTTCCGATGCCTGAGGTTAACAGCTCGCCGCGAAAGTTGATATGACTCCCCGTGTCAATGGAAGATCGGTTTTTCATTTTCCTCTAAAGACATGTTGTTGGAATTTCCTGAGGGCGACGTAGCAGTAAATGTAGACGGTGGATCACGCTGAGATATCCGCGGGTTGGGTACCGCATTACAGTGGTCCGTCCAATGAGCCTGCCGCTATCTAACGCCGCAAGTCTGGATGCAATCCGTTGCCTAACTTTGTCGCGGGTTACTCGTGTGCCGGGCTACGCCGCCTTCAGGAAACTCGTCCTGCAGTGGTCAGGGGTCGGTGAGGGTTAGTCAGGTATCGCGTCACGCCGTCGTCGGCACCTCGCGTGGTACGGCGAGCGACATCGCGAGCCGGCTGATGTCCCAGATGAACCCGGCGAGTTCGCGTGCGACCGCAACCACCGCGATGTTCTTCTGCTTGCCGCGCGCGACAAGCTTCCGATAGCGCCGGCACAAGCGGACCTGGGCGTCCCAGGCGCGATCCACGATGGGTTTGGGGATGCCTTCGTGCCGGCGCTGGATCTCGGGACTCACGCGGGCCGGGTACTGGTAGCTCCAGGCGGCTTCGACCAGCAGCTTTCTGGCATAGCTGTTGCCGTGCTTGGTGATGCTGCCCTGACGGCGCTTGTCGCCCGACGAGTGTTCGGACGGCGTGACGCCGAGCCAGGCCATCAGCTCGGATGGGTGCGCGAAGCGTGACAGATCCCCCAGCTCGGCGAGCATGCCTACTGCCGTGGTGAACTTCACGCCGCGCATCGTCTGCAGGGCGAGGACGGCCGGATAGAAGCGCCAGTTGACGACGGCCTCGCGCAGCGCAGCTTCGAGCCGGTCGCATTGCGCGAGTCGGTCCTCGATGGTGCGCCGCAGCTCATCGAACGCGAATTGCTGCCAGGCACTGGGAAACGAAAACGCGCTCAGCCAGCGCCGGTGCGCCGGACCCCAGTCGGCTCGGCCCGTATAGCGCACCCCATGCGAGAGCAGGAAGGCCTTCAGCCGTTGTCGTGCACGCTTCAGATCGTCCTTGGCGGTCACCCACGCACGTGAGAGATCGCGGAACGCTTCATCGTCCACGGTGGGCACGTAGACCGCCGACAGGTCGCCGGCGCGGAGCGAGCGCACGAGCTTCACCGCGTCGCGTCGATCGGTCTTGACGCGCTCACCGGGCTTCTTGGGGATCAACGACGGCGCGCACACCATGCAGTCGAATTCCTTCTGCACGAGCTGCCGGTAAAGGCCATAGCCGCAGGGGCCTGCCTCATAGACGATGTGGATGTGCCGCGCTTTCGACTGCAGGCGTTTGCATAGGCGATCGATATCGGTCTGCGTCGTACCGATCTTGCCCAGCAGTTGGACCTCGTCCGTACCCGGTGCATAGGCAGCCGTGATCGAATCCTTATGGACGTCCAAACCGACGTACAAGATGCTATCGTGTTCCATGCTTTGCGACACGTGTCGCCGTCTGCCGGACGTAAACCGGTTGAGGTATTGGATGGCAAAGCTCTTCCCTGTCTTGTCACACTCCGCCGTCATTGCTATTTGTGGCAGAGGCTGTGACCTGCTGTACGACCAGCAGTTGCCTACCAGGACATGCGCGATGGGTAACTGTCGGGTGTGAAGCTCTTGGGACAATGTACTTTTCGAATGACGGCTCATCTCGGTGACGAGGGGGCTGATACTGCAAGCAGAAATGCGGTGTGAAGGCTAGGCAAGTTCCGAACGCACAACGTAAGTGAATTGCCGCTCGAATCCTCGGAAACACGAACAAGCCAAAGCTGCTGATAGGCTTGAACCAAAAGGTAAATGGCCGGTTACTTCCTTAGCATGTGGAAGTACGTCGTCGAAGTGCCATCGGGGAACAGGCAGGTGCTAACCGGATAGGCCCACCGGTGTGGGTCGGCAAGGATGGGAACGTGGTAAACCCGATTTCTCGCCTTCACTCCAGTGAACCGGTATGAAGGCAGGCAATCCGCAAGGAAAGCTGTTGGGGGAGCGGGCATGGGATTGCGGAAAAAGCGAACGGCGGCCTGTAATGGGCTGCATAAGGGTTCAAGATTTGCCCTGACCTGAAAGGGTGCCCACTTCCGCATGGTGCGGCTGTCGTATGCCATCGTCTGAGATTCGACGAGAGGAAGCCTGGAAGAAACCGGTATCGCTATGGTTCGGCGCCTCTCGCCTTGGCAATTACGGTGAATCAACGATGAGACGTATGCGAAGTCCATGTGTAGTCAGCATGGTCGGTGTCGGAACGACACTTAACGCTGTGCTTGAGCGCAGTGCGGTGAAAGTCGCACGCTGCGTTCTTAGGGGGCGGCGACGCAGCAATGCGTTGCTGCTACCCGCCGGCCTCCGTGCTGGAAATCGCTGCGTGTGGCCCTGTCCACACCGTGCGGCTCTGGCAGTCATGCTAACCCGCGTTTGATTCCTTCGCGGCAGGCCAGCCTCTCTGCCCGACGGGGAGTCATATTGACTAACAGCCCCTCAGGGCCTTTATGAAACCGTCTCTTAGATGTGAGACCGTCAAGTCTATAGATTGTCGTTTGGCGTGTTTGGACAAGGAAATCAGGAACGCTTCAATTGCATGAGGTGTGAGGGTATCGAGTGCATTATCCTGAGGCGATGCGAAAGAAAGAAATGCGTTTATCGATAGCAGGTGATTCTCGATGGTCTTTTTTGCGAGGCCGCGTGTCTCGCGCAAATAAGTCGCGTACTCGCGGAGCACAGGGGAGAAATTCATGCTGTCCGGTTCGACAGTCAGTTGGTCGTGCGCTCTCAGAAAACGCTGGAAGACGCGCTTGACAGAACGAGATGTTCGATCATCAGTCCAGGGCTCGAAGAACGCGTCGACGTCGCTGGCCACGAATCGCTGGGTGGAGCTGCACGAGCCTGCCTGCTCCAGCGCTCGTCGCGAGTGAAACAAGAAAACACGGATCGTGCTCTTGACGTAGCCCTCAGTCGCCAACCAATCACCGAAACTTTCCAGCAACGGAGCAACTGGTGAGCCCGTGTACTGTGCGTGAACTTTAGGAAAGAGCTGAGTAAGCATGGTGACCTCCGGTTCCACACACGTGGTGGAGATCTAAGGCTACGCCCCCCGGAATATTATGTTCACAACCAGTTCTGCAACCGCAGGAGCACAGCAGCATCGCTGTGACGACTCCACGTATTTAAAAACTGCACATTAGGCGTAAATCGCGGTGGTATCGTAAGCGCCTCACGTGGGCCGTTCGCGGTGTTGCGCGCGCATGAGGCATGATGGGGTTGTTCCTCTGAAGGGCAAAGGATCGCTCCTGGAAGCCCCCTGGGCTCAGACGTTGTTCGTCAGCGGAGGCCGTCGTATGGGCAACCTGTCGATAACGTTCCAGGGAAGCAACTCGTCGATACGATTGATCTTGTGATCGGCGATATGGGTCAGGACATATTCCAGATAGGCGTGCGGATTGATGTCATTGATCTTGCAGCTCCCGATCAAGCCGTACATCGCCGCGGCCCGTTCTCCGCCACTGTCGGAGCCGGCGAAGAGGAAATTCTTCCGCCAATGCACATAATTGCATTGTCGGAATAATGCGCAGCCAGAAACTATGCGGAGTTTGCATGGTACGGCTCGTCACGGGCGTCAGTGCGACGCGCCTTGCATGGATCGTTGGGTAGCAGCAAACTACACATAAAAAGTGCTTTCCTGTTTGGGTTGTAACCCATTCAGGAGAAACATCATGATCGGCTTGGTTCCTCTACGACCGCAGCCTCAGGCGTGGTTATGGCGCAGCGTCCTTTCTCCTTTCGCGGAGCGCTACTGCGAATATCTCGTTGAGGCCGGCTACGCGGCTTGCACCGTCAACCGTTACGTGAGGTGCGTCGCGCACTTTGCGTACTGGCTCACAACACGCCGCATAGCCGTAGCTCGGGTCGACAATCGACTTGCCTGCGGCTTCGTGAATGACCATTTGCCTCGATGCACCTGCCCCGATCCGATTCCGAGATGTCGGACAGACGTCAGCGCGGCACTTCAGCATTTGCTGGTCGTCCTGGGTGCGGATTTCGGTGATGGTGATCAGCCGTTTCGGCGAACGTGATCAGTTTGGAAGGTGGTGTTGCGCGGTCAATGGATTATAGCGAAGGTGATCACGATCAGGATGCGGAGGACTGCTTGGCGTTGGTCTTTCGCATCGATTCCCCCTTCAACGGGAGTTTGTGGGCCTGATGGACGAGCCGGTCGAGGATCGCGTCGGCGAGCGTCGGATCCTGCAACCAGGCATGCCAGTGTTCGAGAGGCAGTTGGCTGGTAATGATCGTGGAGCGCGTGCCAACGCGATCGTCGAGCACTTCGAGCAGATCGTTTCGGGCACCCTGATCGAGATCCTGCAGCCCCCAGTCGTCGAGCAGTAGGACGTCCATCTTGGCGAGCTGCGCGAGCCGCCGCGTGAAGCTGCCGTCGCCGTGGGCGATCTTCAATTCCTCGAACAGCCGGGCAACGCGGACGTACATCACGGAGAAGCCTTGTCGGCAGGCCTGCTGACCGAACGCGCACGCAATCCACGTCTTGCCTGCTCCGGTCGGCCCCGTCAGGATGAGGTTTTGTGCATTACGGATCCAGTCGCAACCAGCAAGTGCGGCGACGACGCTCTTGTCGATGCCGCGGCTCTGCCGGTATTCGATGTCCTCGATGCAGGCCTGGGGATTCTTGAGTTTCGCGGACTTCAGCAGCCGTTCGAGCCGCCGAGTATCGCGCCAGGCGAGCTCGCGCTCGACGACCATGCCGAAGCGCTCTTCGAACGACAGGCTGGTGCTGGCGGTCAACGCCGCTTGTTCCTCGAACGCGCGGGCCATGCCGTCGAGCTTCAGGGATTTGAGCTGGGTTAAGGTTTGCTGCATCAACATCGCGACCTCCTTGGGTCAGTGGTAATAGTCGGGCCCGCGCACGTTCTCGTGATCGGGCGAATGCCATTCGGTGAGCGGAATCGGGAGCATCGGTTGTCGGTCCAGGCCGGACTCGAGGATCGACAGAACGGAGCGACGGGTCGGTGAGCCGATCACGAGTGCTCGCTGGCAGGCGGCTTCCAGCCGTTCCTTGCCGTACTTACGCGAGAGCGACAGCAGTCCGAGGCACGCTCGATATCCCATCTCGGGGTGCGGCCGGTTGGTCAGCAGGTGTTTGACGATTGCCTCGGCACCGGGACCGACGGACGCGCCCCAGTTCAGTAATCTCCCGGGCGTCCATTCCATGTGGGCACGGTGCGCCGCCGGCATGTGCTCGGGCAACGTTGTATGCTTGTTCCGGAGTCGGCTGCGGGCGTGGGCGGCAACGCGCTTGCCGCGGTGCAGGATCTCGACGCCGTGGCGTGTGACGCGCGCATAGACCTCCTGACGTACGAGGCTGTGCGGGACGCTGTAATAGTGATGGTCGACTTCGACGTGGTAGTCGATGTTGACGCGGCACTTCACGAAGGTCGCGATCTCGTAGCGGCGGGCCGGCAGCGGGCGTAGCGCTGGTCGGTCAAGCCGCTCGAACCATTCATGGCGGTTGCCGTCGAGCTTTTTGAACGGACGCCGGTTCAGGTCGGCAATCAGCTTGCCGATCGCCTTGTTCAGCTCGGCCAGGCTGTAGAAGCGGTGGTTGCGCAGGCGTGCGAGGATCCAGCGCTCGACGATCTGCACGCCGACCTCGACCTTTGCTTTGTCCTGCGGCTTGCGCGGTCGCGCCGGCAACATGGCGGTCGCGTAGTGGTTCACGAAGTCCTGCGTGGTGTTGCCCAGCACCGGTTCGTAGCGATCCGCCTTGGCGATCAATGCCTTGGGGTTGTCGGGCTTCTGTGCCCGAAGCCGTTATGTGGCGATCGACGCACATTTGTATTGTTGTCGGGAGGGGCTCGAATTTCTGGGCACATAACGGGCTACAGCGCGTTGAGCCATTCGATGAGTGATTTGTCGTCCTTCCAGACTGCGCGAGTGCGGGATGCCCCCGAATTCGAAGGACCTATCTCGCAAGCACGTAACGCCTCGGTCTTTGCGCGTAACGTCAGCTCGGCATAGCGATTAGTGGTATCGAGGCTAACGTGTCCGAGCCAGCCTCGAATGACGTTGACTTCGACACCGGATTCAAGGAGGTGGACGGCGGCAGTATGGCGAAAAAGATGAGGACTGACATGTCGCGGCTGCGGACCGTCCGTGTCCCACGGCGCTGCATGTCGCCGGACTATCTTGTAGATACCAAAGCGCGTCAGGGGGCGGCTTTTACCTGCGCCGAACACCGGACCATTGGGCAATGTGCGTTGCTCATCGAGCAGTTGTTGAAGATATTTTACTGTTTCATCCCAGAGCGGGCACACGCGCCACTTGTCGCCTTTGCCGTGCAGATGGACCTTGGCTGGATGCGCTAGATCGAGATGGTCCCTACGAAGTTCGGCGACTTCCTGAACCCGGGCACCCGTGTTGTATAGAAAGAGCAACAGTGTTCGGTCGCGAAGTGCAAAACGCCCTTGCTTTGGAAGAGACCGAAACAACGCTGTCACCTCCTCCTGCTCGAGGTAATGGGTGTCGGGCAATGATGTCCGCTTGACGGGAATCGCTGCGATTTGCTGGCATGCTGCCAACATCTCCGGCACGCGCAACGCGAGGTACGCGTAGAAGGTATTCAGCGCCGCCCGCCGCTGGTTGCGAGTACGCACGGAGTTGCCGCGCTGCTGCTCCAGATACTTGAGGAACGTCAGAACGCGTTCGAAGGTGAGGTCCTCGACCGTCAGAGAAGTAATTGAAATGCGGCGTTGCTCGGATACAAATCCGAGAAACAGGCGAACTGTGTCGCGATAGCTTCGAATCGAACCTTGACGCAGGCCTTTCTGCACGGGAAGGTGATCGATAAAGAATGACTGTATCAATGAGCCGAGAGATGAGTTCATGATGGGAGAACCTCCCTGAGAGTTGCCGCGGCGAATGCCTTGTAACGGCGATTAGCCTGCTCAAGGAGCTCAGGTGTCGTAGACAAGTACACCGCGGTGGAGCTCACGTCGACATGCCCCATGAACGTCGAGAGCGCGAGGAGATTTGCCTGTGGATCAAGGCCGAGACGGTACCATCGTGTGAGCACGCCCACGGCGAATGCGTGGCGGAGATCGTGCAAGTGCGGATACGAGATGCCCAGTGGAATCTCAAGGTGCAGTTTGGGAATGAGGGCGTGAAAAGTCTGGCTGATCGTGCATGGGTTGATTGCCCGTCCACCACGCAAGCAGAACAGCGGACTCTCATCCTGAGCTGGGCATGTGGATGCTGTTTCGCGTTGGCGCAAATGCTTGGCAAGCAATGCCCCAAGCTTCGGGCCGAAAGGTACCAGCCGGCTCTTGTAGAACTTCGTTTCGCGGATGATGAGCAGTTGACGAGGAAGGTCAACGTCCTTGATTCGCAGCCTGCAGACCTCACCGACCCGCAATCCGAGTCCGTACAGAACAGCGAAAATGACGAAATACGTGTCACCTCGCCCTATGGTGCCGCCTTTATCGGGAAGCGTCTTGGCAAGCGCAAGCAACTTCTTAATCGACGCCCTGTCGAAAATGAAAGGCGTTCGTTCATATCGTGATCGGCGCGGTGGTGATCGCAGTGGCGTCGCGACAAGCCTCCCATGATTGACGAGATACGCGAACAACCTCCCAATCGTACAGCGCAGATGGTTGTAGCTTCTTGGGTGTGGTCGCGGACGCGAGAGCAGGAACTCGTCTACGACGGTTGGAGTTACTTGGGAAAAGCTGCGGATCTGCTTGCGTAGCAGGTATGCGTCGAGTAGAGCGAGTGCCTTCTCTTCGACGTCGAAACGCCTGCCCAACGAGCGCTTGTAGCCGAGGAATTGTTCGATATCTGGCCCAAGAAAGCTCCGGAAGCGGGTAGGAGATCTCATAGCACATCCTCCCCATCGCCTTGCGCGACATCGCGTAGTTGATCAATTGCCAGCTTGCCGTATATCTGGGTCGAAGAGATGCTTCGATGGCCAACATAGTCGCCAATATGCTTGAGTGAGAAATGAGCATTCAACAAGCGCTGTACGCAGCTGTGCCGTAGTACATGTGAGCCTGCTCGTGGAACGTTGACGCCTGCCTTGCGAATGAAGTGGGCAGCCCGGCATACCACGGCCGCGTGACCAATCGGAGCGAGCGGCGCCGACATGCGCATGAAAACCTCGCGATGCGTTGTGGCCGGTCGTCCATTCTTGAGGTAGTCGACGATCGCCGATCCGGCCACTGCCGAAAGCGGATAAGTGGTAGTGTTGCCTGCCTTGCGGTCCCGGATTCTAAACCGCTCGTTGCGCCAGTCGATATCGTCCAGGGTAAGCGAGGCAACTTCGCACGCCCGCAGGCCATATGTAGCCAGTAGCAACAACATCGCGTAGTCGCGCCTGCCACAGGGAGAACGCCGGTCAACGCTCGCCAGGACCTGTTCGACCTGGTCCCAGCTGATAGATCGGGGGATACTTGCGTGTCGATATGATTGTGGAAACTCGACGAGCGGGCTCAGGTCCCGGGATAAGACTCCTTCCCGATACAGATAGCGCAGAAAGACGCGCAACGTTCCGCAGGCGTTACGAAGAGTTGTCCATGCAATACGTGGACCATACTCGGCAATGAACCCGCTGATTACGGTTGGCGAAACAGCCCGTAACCGGATGCCGTTGCGTTCGAGGTGGGTGGCGAATTGATGCAGATGGAAACGGTAGTGGAGAATGGTACGTGGGCGAAGACCCTTCTCCTCAACAAGAAACGCCATAAAATGCGGAGCCTCTCGTTCGAACGGGTTATCCGGCTTGTGTGGACGACCTGGGCCATCGTAACCCTCAACTACTAGGCGAAGCATCTGGCAAATAGGATTGCGGACCTCATGAGAGAACTTGCTCCGCCGGGCAGCACTGCGTCCGCGCCCATGTCGACGAATCCACGTTTGCACAAACGGTTCGACGTAGTCGCTTAGCTGCGCGAAATCCCTCGCACCGTGCGCCTTCGCGTACTCCCCAAAGCTCATCAGCACGGGCACGCGATGCAACACACTACGTGCCGTGTAATGAGCCTCCGTCAGCCACGTGACGTATTCCTCAATCGCCGGAGCGAGCCAGGACGCACGAATGCGGTCGACGGTCTCCGGACGAAAGTAGTAGTGTTCGAGCATGACAATCTCCCAAGGAAAGCGGGAAATCACCATGCCACAGCAAGCGCGTTATGTTGCCTCGCAGTGCAGCAGAGTCGCTCTCAACGTCCAGGTGAAGGCGAATCGCCACATAACGGCCTCGGGCACAGAACCTCGATTTTGTTCCCGGCAACAAAATCGAACACCAGCAACTCGGGAACGCCGCCGTAGAATTCCAACGCGTCGATCAGGCTGCCGATCCAGTCGGGCATGGTCTCGGAACGCGTCGCACATGCATAGGTGTAGTTCGAGGCGCCGAGAACGGCCACGAACACGTGGGCCTTGAACGCGACGCCGCCGTCGCGGCCGAGGATCGGCACGGTTTGCCCGGCGAAGTCGGCGAACAGCTTCTCGCCGGCGCGGTGTTGCTGGCGCATCGAGCGCTTCAGCGCCGCAGCCCAGTCCTTGTACCGCTGGCAGAACTGCGTATAGCGATAGGTGCGTTGGCCTGGGTGAGCCTCGACGTACTCCTCCCAGAGCAGTTGCAGCGTCACGCCCTTGCGGCGCAGGTCGCGGTGCATCGCCGCGTAATCCGGTTCGACCCGGCGGGTCGGGACCGCGGTTTCCTCCGGCAGGTCCAACCTGATCTCGAGCTCGTCGTCGGCGAGCGGTTCGACGGTAGCCCAGTCGAGGCCCGCCGCGCTCGCGCGCGCGGCGTATGCCGAGATGGCGCCGACGCTGATGCCGATCGCGCGGCTGATCTGGCGGTGCGACAGGCCGCACGCCCACTTCAGCCGCAGTACTTCCTTCAGTTTGCGCATGCTCATCCGATGTGCCGGCATCAACCTGTCCCCTAAAAAGGATCAAGGCTAACGCCCGTCGTTGATCACATGCGCAACACCACCGCCGAGCCAGAACGGCTATCCCGTTTCGGTCGAGTGATCAGCTGTTTCGGTTCACTGATCACTCATTCCGGGAACGTGATCACCCGTTTCGGCAAGATGATCGCTCGTTTCGGAAACCGGTGATCAGCGATCACCTTCGACCGAAACGGCCGATCACCATCAATCGGAACCACCGATCACGTTCAACCGAAATCGCTGATCACGTTCGCCGAAATACGCATCCTGGGCGCGTGCGCTGTCCCCCGGTATCTTTGCGCAGAACCGGATTCGGTACAACAGGAGGTGTGTCGTTTCACTGAGTACCTCAAGGACGTTTGCGGCCTTGCCGAGTGCACGCGATATCAGCGTGGTCGAATCATTCGCGATTTCTTGCATCAACGCTTTGGTCGCGGACCCATCGACATGGAGCGGCTAACGATTCGGGATGTCCGTCGATTCGTGACACGTTACCCTGACGGGTGCAAAGCCGGAACAGCTCACGTAGCGGGCATAACGTTGCGCAGTTATCTGCGATTCAGGAGCATGCAATATAACGAGCAGGTCGCAGAGTTGATCGCGGCGGTGCCGAACGTAGCAGGATGGAGGTTGGCGGCATTACCTCAAACGCTTTCGGACGCAGCGATCGGACAGCTCCTGAATTCCTTCCATCACGAAACGGCGGCCGACTTGCGTGATTACGCAATGGTACGTTGTCTGGCAGATATTGGATTGCGTGCTGCGGAAGTCGTGCAAATACAGCTCGACGATTTAAACTGGCGCGACGGCACGCTGCAAATCCGTCGCACCAAATCGCGACGGGGCTACGTCATTCCGTTGCCGGAGCCAACAGGTCATGCGATCGCCGACTATATCCGGTTAGCCCGAAGAACAACGACGACCTCCCGCGCCGTCTTTGTACGGCACTACGCGCCTTCCGACCTTCCGTTGGGAACCGGGCGTGTCCATCAGGCGGTGCATGCCGCATATGTTCGCTGCGGCTGGACTGACCAATCTGGAACTCATCTTCTGAGGCACAGCGTGGCCCGACGGCTGCTTCGTTCCGGCTCGTCGTTGAAGGAAGTGGCTGACGTACTGCGCCATCAAAGCATCGACACCACCGCGATTTACACGAAGATCGACCTGCAAAGCATGGAGGCTGTCCCGCTCCCCTGGCCGGGGAGCAAATCATGAAACGCTTCGTCAACTCGGCTGACACTATGGTATCGCTGGCGCAAGCATATCTCGCCGAACGACGCTGTCTTGGCTTCGACCTCAAGATCTCTGGGCACGTATTGATGAACTTTGCCCGCTTCGCAGACGCGCTGGGGCATCGTGGTCCGATCACGGAAGATCTGACTCTTACCTGGGCGCACTCGACACCGAGCGAAAGGGCCATTACATGGGCGCGTCGGATCGAGGTAATCCGGCCCTTCGCGAAGTATCTCAGGCAGTTCTATCCCGATACAGTTGTTCCGCGACGTGACCTGTGCGGGCGGGCCCATCGTCGTCTGGCGCCGCACATCTACACGGAGCAGGAACTCGGCGAACTCCTCACGGCGTCGGTGGCAATGTTACCCGTCGGTTCGATCAGACCGCTTACATATGAAGCGCTGTTTGGATTGATTGCGGCAACCGGCTTGCGTATCTCGGAAGCCATCAATCTCTCTCGAGACGACGTGAATCTTGCCGAGGGCACGCTTACGGTGCGTGAGACGAAGTTTCACAAATCGCGCGTTATTCCGATGCATCCTACCGTAACTCTGGCCATGAAGCGTTACGCTACTCGCCGTGCGCTGGTCGTCGCCGCAGAGCCGTGCGTTTCGTTCTTTGTGAATCTTGATGGCAGGAAGTTGCAGGCCCGAACGGTGCATTGGGTGTTCGGTCGGCTTCGCGAGCAACTCGGGTGGACTTCTCGGGGTGACCACGCGTTGCCCCGAATCCATGATCTTCGCCATACGTTTGTGTGCCGGTGCATTCTCAAGTGGTATCGGGACGGCGTGAACGTCGACAACCGGATGATTGCGCTGTCGACATATCTGGGGCACGTGAAGCCGAGCGATACCTACTGGTATCTGACTGCGGTTCCCGATCTCATGGAAATCGTGAGCCAGAAATTTGCGCGCTTTGCTGAAGGGGTACGTCATGACTAAAACCTGCCTGGCTCCTTCCTTTGCGACGCTCCTGCAGGACTTCTTCGTCGAACGGTTGATGCAGCAACGCGCGGTGAGCCCGGAGACGATATCGAGCTATCGCGATTCGTTTCGTCTGTTTCTTCAGTTCGCATCGGATCGCCTCGGGAGGTGCCCAACTGATCTGACGCTGGCGGACATGGATGCACCTCTGATCCTGGCGTTTCTGCGACACCTCGAAGTTGAGCGGCGCAACAGCACGCGGACCCGCAACGTTCGACTCGCAGCGTTGCGCTCGTTCCTGAAGTACGCAGCACACCGTGACGTCGCGTCGTTGGCCGTTATACAGCGTGCACTTTCCGTGCCGATGAAGCGTTGCGATAAACCTATGGTCGGATTCCTGTCACGCGAAGAGATTCAGCAACTGTTGACGGCGCCTGACCCGGACACTTGGGCGGGTCAACGCGACAGGGTTCTGCTGGCAACGATGTATAACACGGGGGCGCGCGTCTCGGAGATCCTGGCACTACGCGTCCATGATGTCGTCCTGGATACATCACCCTTCGTTCATATTCTTGGCAAAGGACGTAAGGAACGAACGGTGCCTTTATGGCGATCCACGGCAAGGCTCATCAGGGGGTGGTTGCCGCAGATCCAGGATGCATCAAGTCAGAGGCTCTTTCCAAATCGATCGGGAAACGCAATGACACGCTCCAATGTCGCCGATCGGATGAGAATTGCCGTAACGCGCGCGAAGGACCAATGTCCGCAACTCGCCAAGCGACGTGTTTCTCCGCACTTGGTTAGGCACGCGACTGCCATGCATCTACTTCAATCAGGGGTCGACCTGTCGGTCATCGCCTTGTGGCTGGGACACGAAAGCCCGTCGACAACACATGGCTATATGGAAGCTGATCTGACAATGAAGGAGCGAGCGTTGAAGAGGATTCAGCCGCCGCAAGTAAAGAATCGTCGATATCGACCACCGGACCGCATCCTTCAGTTCCTGGAGTCGTTGTAATTATGCGTAGCTCGCCGAACCGCGAATCCTTGCGGATCGCTTCGGCGACTCGCATGGCACTATTCGACAGTGACGGACTCAACATAATTTCTGGCTGCGCATTATTCCTTCCCAGACTGACGCAGCGCAAGGCGTTTTCGGCCAGGGCGTTGCTGATTTCGATGCGACCATCTTCGCAGTACAGAACAAGCGCATCCCATTGATTGAGCGAGTAGCGGATCGCTTTGGCCAGCTCGGACTTTGTCGACAGGATTGCGATCTTCTGCATCATCCACGCATTGATGGCTGCAAGCACCGGCAGGCTCTTGTGCTGTCGTACCAGCTGCCGTTCGTCTGGCGGTGCGCCACGGATATGAGCCTCTATGTCATAGAGTTCGCCGATCAGCTCGAGCACATACCGCGTCGCCTCGGTCGGTGTACGGACGTGAACATCGTATATGTACCGTCTCGCGTGATCCCAGCATGCAGCCTCACGGATCCTGCCGCCCTCGTACAACTCGTTAAAGCCATCGTAAGCGTCGGCCTGCAGGATACCCTCGAATCCGGCGAGATGAGTCTGCGGATGAATGCCTTTGCGGTCAGGCGAGTAAGCGAACCAGACTGCGGCGGGATCCCTCGATCCCGAACGGCGATCATCGCGAACATAGACCCACAGGCGTCCCGTGCGGGTCTTCCTGTTACCCGGAGCAAGCACCGGGATCGGCGTGTCATCCGCGTGCAGCTTGAACGCTGCCATCGTGTAGACCCGCAGCGCTTCGGTCAATGGCTCGCACAGGGCTTCGCATTGGCCGACCCAGCGCCCCATGCTTGCAGGATCGAGCTTCACGCCATCGCGCGCGGCAATGGCCGATTGCCGGTACAGCGGCTGATGATCCGCAAACTTCGAAACGAGGATGTCAGCCAGCAGGCTCGGATGGGCGATGCTGCGCTCAATCGGCAGGCCAGGCATCGGTGGCTGTGAAAAGTGATGGCAGCAGGGGCAGACTGCCTTGCGCCGGATCGTGCGAATCACCTTGAACGCAGCAGTGACGCGGGCGAGTTGCTCGGACACGTCCTCGCCAAGTGGGTGCATGGGGCTGCCGCAGTCCGGGCAGCTTGAACCGGGATCAAGCGCATGCTCTTCGCGCGGCAGATGCGGCGGCAACGTTTCCTTCGGGGCCGTTGCACCGATGGACGCGCTCGTGCCCGACGCGCGGGCACGTCGAACATCGGCGACGCCACGTCCCCCGGTCAGATCCTCCAGTTCGGTCTCAAGCCGCTCGATCTGCCGGTCCAGTTGCTCGGACTTGCGGCCAAACTGCATCCGTTTCAGTTTGTCGATCTGGGCCTTGAGCTGTTCGATCTCGATATCACGCTCGGCAAGCTGGGCACGGGCCTCAATCAGCAAGGCCTTGAGCGCATCGACGTCATCAGGAAGCTGGGCATCATCCGTCATGCGCGGAGTTTACGCGCGCGCCAAAGCGTTTACAACATCGATAGCACCGCCGTTCGACGTGGTTGCCGCCAATCGATGCCTTCGAGCAACATCGACAACTGTGCGTGGGTCAGATGGATCTTGCCGCCGTCAGCCTGCGGCCAGATAAAACGCCCTCGTTCGAGCCGCTTCGCGAGGAGCCAGAGTCCGTCCTCTGTGGCCCACAAAATCTTTATCAGGTCACCGCGGCGCCCCCGAAAAATGAAGACATTGCCGCCCAGCGGATTCTCCTCGAGCGCCATCTGCACCTTAGCCGCCAGCCCCTGGAAGCCGCAACGCATGTCGGTGACGCCTGCCGCGATCCAGATGCGAGTGCCTGCCGGCAGGCCGATCATCGCAACAACTCCCGGATCAGCAGCCGCAGCACGTTCGGCGACACCTCGCCTCGAATTCTCAAGCGTGCCCGGTCGAACTCGATCTCGCAAAGATCCTCTGACGACGGTGCTGCATCGATCGTCATCGGCGGCGTATGCTCGGCGGTCTGGGCGTCGAGATGCACCGGCAGCAGCGACGGCACCTCAGGTTCCTGCCTCGGCGCCGCGCTCTCCGGCAGCGTTGGCAAACCGTATTCCCCCGCCAGATAAAGCCGTCGCCATTTAAACAACAGGTTCGCATTGATATCGTTGCTGCGCGCGATCAACGCCACCGACGCGCCCGGTTCGAGCGATTGTTCGACCAGTCGCCGTTTGAACTCGGTCGGAAAGTTCGGCCGCTTATAGGCGCCGTTTGCGGCGCGCTCGTCCCACGTCTTGTCCACTTTGGTATCCACCATAATTTGGTGCACACCAAACTACCCAAAACCTCAATCAGCACACCAGAACGGCCCATGCGAGGCGCTTACGTGGTATCGACGTCGCGATGTCGCAGCACTGCGCCGATCGCCTGTAGCGTCAGGCCTTGGCGCAACCAGCCAGTGGCGGCGGAATGACGAAACAGATGGGCGCCGAGCGAAGGTGCCTTGACTCCGGCGCATCGGATGGCGCGTTGGGCGGTTGATGAGATTTGTCGTGCGGCGACCGGCGTGAAGGGAGCACGGACAATCAGGAACACGCCGTCGCCCGCGACTGCAGGACGGGCCGTGCCAAGGTAGTGCAACAGTGCATCGCCTACGTCCTGCGGCATGGGCAACCAGATCTCCCTGCGTGACTTGCCCGTCACACGCAATCGACCGTGTGTCCAGTCGAAGTCGCCCAAGCGCAGACCGGCGACGTCGCCGGCGCGCAGGCCCAGCCGGGCGAGTAGTAACAACACAGCGCGATCGCGCACGCCGAGGGCTTGACTCGGATCGCATGCATTGAGGATCCGTTCGATATCGACGGGTTCGAGATAGCGCGGCAACCCACTCTGTCGCCAGCGCGCGACCCGAGGAATTGCGTGCCGCAAGCCATCGGCGCACTCCTGATGGGCGACAAGAAAGCGCACGAAGGCGCGTACCGCCGAGACCACGTTGCCGGCCTTGCTACGGCTGAAGCCGCGTGATTGCGCGAGAACGAATGTACGCAATTGAGCAGCGGTGTAGGAGCGGGGTTCGGTGCCAAGCGTGTCTAGCAGCCGCCTGACCACAAGCCCGTATGTGTCAAGGGTTAGCTCGCACACGCCCCGATGTTGGCCCATCCACATGCGAAACCTTGTCTCCAGCGGCGGCAAGACCTTCGTCACCTCCGGCACAACCCCACTCTGACGGAGATACAACATGAAGCGGCGGGCGCCGCAGTAGGCGTTCGAGCGCTCGTGCGCGCGCTTGCCACTACGGCCGTTCGCCAGATGGGTGCGATAGGCCGTCATGCTGGACTCGTCGAGCGTCGCGACGCTTGCATGGCCGTTGACCTGCGCCCAGTTCATGTATCGCGCAGCGGCGAAGATGTAGCTGCGGATTGTCTGGGTACCGTAGCCGCGGCTGGCTAGCCAGTCCGTAAAGCCATCCAGGTATGTACCCGCGCCATTCCGACAAAGCCTCTCTCGAGACCGGATGTCAAAGACGTAGTTGCTGACCATCGTGTCCCCCAATCGGTAAGGATGGAGAGCCCACTTTATGCAGCACGATGGTCGTCGACAACCGGCGGAACGCACCGAGAAACAGAGGCTTGCGGTCGCAAGCGCGATTCAACTCCGCATATTCCTGAACTCTGCATTCGCCAGAGCGCATTGACGTGCTCGACCTCGAAGCTGCGTACCTCAAGCTTCTCGAGACGATCGCGGGCGAGCATCGCTCCGGTGCTCGTATGACGCGGCTTGCGTTCGCGATACATCCCCTGGGCGCGCAGGTAACGGCGCAGTGTCGTATAGGACGGTACGCCCACCTCGCCGAGTATGACCTTGAGGTTGTCGTAGTGGAGCTGGCATGTCCAGCCTGGGTGCTGGCGATATTGCGCGCGGATCGACTGTACCGCTGCGGGCGACAGGAGTGCGCCGGCGCCAGAAGGACGTTGGCGGTTGCGAAGGGTGTCCACCGGGTCGTGGGCGGCCTTGCGGGCCTTGTAGAACCATCGCTCGATGGTCGAGCGGCCGAACTGGACATCGTCGCCGGTCACCGGATGACGCCAGCGTTTGGTGGCCAGCACGGTGATGAGTTCGCGCAACTCGCCGGGTTCAGGTGGTGCGGCAAGCAAGGGGCCCACGATCGCAAAGCGCAGCCGCGCCCAACGATCCCGCAAGGGTAAATCGTGAAGTTCAGTCATGCTCTCTCCAGGGATGCGGCGCATCGCACCGCGATTCAAGGCAGAGGCGAGACTACAGGCGCGTTCCGAGGGGGGCGAGCGAGAAGTTCTGCGGGCGGCTACCGTCCCTCACTCACGGCGCCCATGGCGCTTGCGCTGGTGAGTGGAGCAAGCCACAGCAGCAGGCACAGCAGCGGCTCGGGAGGTCGCGTCGCGACAAAGCGTTCGAGCAGGCTCACCGGTGCCAGCCCGGTATCGATGGGCGGCATGAACGCCGCCTGTCCGAGCGTCCAGAATGGTGTGCTGACGAAGTCCGTGGTCCACCACTTGCGCCATCTGGCGATCGTCGCGGGCGGCACGCCAAGGGCGTCGAGCTGGCGCATTGCCGCAGCCGAACCCGCGCTAGCCCGGGTGGCGCTGACGGTGACCATGATTGCGCCGACGTAGACGCGCCGGCCAAGAAAGCGCACGGAGAAAGGCGTGGTACGGCGGCGACAGCCAGCGCAGCAGAAGCTGTGGCGGAAATCGCAGTGGCAGCGGGCTTCGCATGAAACTCCGCGCGGCTTGCGTGGGTAACGGGCGCTATGCAGTACGCCGCCGCAGCGGCAACCCTGTTCCCGGGTCTGATCGGCGTAGTCCTGATCAATACGTAGCAACAGGCGATAAAAATTGGGGGCGTTGGCTCTCACGTGGCACACTGGGGGAGTCTCTGTTCTTGGCAGACGTGAGACTCTCCCTTGGGCATCGTTTGTGCAAGATGCCTGAGGGAGATCCCCCTCTCTACATCACGCTGGACGCCCAAAACACCCCGAATTCCCATCAACCAACGCGCTCATGCTCATTCGAATGCGCTGCGCGTACCAGGAGGCAGCACAACACCAAAGGTTTTGAGCACCCCGCGGATCTGGTTGTACAGGCCGGTACGCATACTGACCAACTGACTGCGCGCTCCAAGAAGCAGTCGGACTTTGAAGCGCCCCGGGATTTCCGGAGGCTCCAATTCTTGAGAAAATGGAGCTATGGAAAACACCAAGAAGAAGTCCCCAAGGTACTCGCCGGAAGTTCGTGAGCGGGCTGTGCGAATGGTACTGGAACATCAAGGCGACCACGAATCGCAATGGAAAGTGATCGCGTCGATCGCAGCGAAGTTTGGCTGCTCAGGCGAGACGCTGCGTAGCTGGGTACGCAAGGCAGAGCGGGATCGGGGTTTGCGCCCGGGCAAAAGCACGCAGGAGCAGGATCGGCTCAAGGAGCTGGAGCGGGAAGTGCGTGAGCTTCGGCAGGTCAACGAAATCCTGCGCAAGGCGTCAGCGTATTTCGCACAGGCGGAGCTCGACCGCCGACCGAAGTGATGATCACGTTCATCGATGATCACCGGCACGTCTACGGGGTCGAGCCGATCTGCAGGGTGCTGCCGATCGCACCGTCGACGTACTACACGCACGTGGCGCGCCGCGCCGATCCTGGCCTGATGCCACCGCGGGTCGAGCGCGACCGGATGCTCAAGGATGAGATCCGGCGTGTGTGGGAGGAAAACTTCCAGGTCTACGGCGCAGACAAGGTCTGGAAGCAATTGAAGCGGGAAGGCATTGTGAATCGGCCCGGGTTTCCCGGAGACCGTTTTGCTTGAGTCACGCCCCCATGGCGGACCCAGCGAGTTGACGATAGTAAGCTGCTTCGGCTTCGGCGGGTGGAATGTTGCCAATCGGCCCGAACAGGCGGCGGTGATTGAACCAGTCGACCCATTCGAGCGTCGCCAGCTCGACGGCCTGCAGATTGCGCCACGGACCGCGTTTATGAATGACTTCCGCCTTGTACAAGCCGTTGATCGTCTCGGCCAGAGCATTGTCGTACGAGTCGCCAACACTGCCCACCGACGGCTCGATACCAGCGTCCTTCAGGCGCTCCGTGTAGCGAATCGAGACATACTGCTTAGGTTCAAGGAGTCGTCGCAACACCCGTCATCAAGTCGCGAATAGTAACTCGTCTAGCGCTTCTCCAGGTGTCTTCCATCCGAGAGTTTTGCGTGGTCGGCAGTTTAGGGCGTTGGCGACCGCGTCGAGTTCACGCTCGGAGTATCGGCTGATGTCGGTGCCTTTGGGAAAGTATTGTCGAAGTAGGCCGTTGGTGTTCTCATCGGTTCCGCGCTGCCACGGGCTTTGTGGATCGCAAAAGTAAATTTCTAAGCCCGTGTCGATCTTTAGCTGCGCATGCTGAGCCAGCTCCGCTCCTTGGTCCCATGTCAGCGATTTGCGCAAATGATCAGGCAGCTTGGCAATCTTCGCGGCGATAGCGTTGCGAACAGCCTCGGCTCCGTGCCCCGCTAACGCTGGTCCGTTCTTCAGTCGCGTACCAGAACCGTGGCCTGGCATGCGAGGAAGATGCAGAAGCATCGTGAAGCGGGTTGTTCGTTCAACCAGCGTACCAATCGCGGAGCTGTTCAGGCCGATAATCAGGTCGCCTTCCCAGTGGCCCGGCACCGCGCGATCATCAACTTCTGCCGGACGCTCACTGATCATAACTTCGGAGGTGATGAAACTTTTGCCCCGTTGTTCCGTTCTGGCGCGTGGCACGCGCAGCGCCCGGCCCGTACGCAGACACGCGGACAGTTCTCGTCGTAGAGCTCCCCGGCCCTGAATGTAGAGCGCCTGATAAATGGCTTCGTGCGAGATCCGCATAGACATATCGTCCGGATAGTCGACTTGCAAGCGACGACTGATCTGTTCTGGACTCCAGCACGTACCCCAGCGTCGATCCGCCCGGCGACCGTGTCGTCGTCCCTTCCACGGTACGTTCGGACCGGCAATCGGCTTGCCTCGTGAATCAGTAACCGCTCCGGCTAATCGATTCTGAACATATGCTCGCAGCTGTTCGTTCTCTGCCAGTTTGGCGGCTTTCGGACGTTCCGCCGCGCGCTCGGCCTTCCATTGAGCGACTGTGGCCCGATACGTTAGCGTACCACTACGGGTCGCTGCGTTCCGCCGCAATTCTCGCGAGATTGTCGAAGGCGAGCGACGCAACTGTCGCGCGATCTCACGAACCCCGTGACCTTGAGTCAAGAGCAATGCGAGTTCTTCGCGCTCGGAGAACGACAGGTAGCGACCAGAGCTTGGCGCCAGCTCGATCGGCGCCATGCCTCCCGCTTCACGGAACCATCGTGGACCCAGGGGGCGCGACATGCCGCACGCCAAAGCGGCGCCTTCGCTCTCCATTCCCTCGGCAATGCATTTCCAGAATGCTTTCTTCGTTTCCAACTGATTAACGCCAGGTCTACCGGGCGACGGCATCATCGGCCGCCCTGTTCGTTGCGAGGCCCAACCTCGTGGTCTTCCCATTTAACACCTCCATTATTAGAGGTGTTGCGACGACCAGTTGAATCCGCCCAATGCGTATCGATCCGCTATACGGATCGGTTGGTCGACGCTGGCATCGAGCCGTCAGTGGGCAGCGTCGGCGACTCCTACGATAACGCAGTGGCTGAAACGATCAACGGCTTGTACAAGGCAGAAGTGATCCATCGCCTTGGTCCGTGGCGCAACCTGCAGGCCGTTGAAATGGCGACGCTCGAATGGGTGGACTGGTTCAACAATCGCCGGCTGTTCGGCCCCATCGGAGACATTCCCCCTGCCGAGGCAGAAGCCGCTTATTATGAGCAACTCGCTGGGTCCGCCATCGGGGCGTGACTCAAGCAAAACAGCCTCCGAAAAACCCGGGGCGCTTCACTTCGTGGCTCGCGATACTCTTGACCTCGACGGCTCGATACCAGCCACTGCGCGTAAGTTGAGCAATACCGCGCGTGTCATTGCTGTCGGTCTTGTTCAATTGTGTTGCGAGCGCCGCGTGCACGTGACGGGCATGAATGCAATCAACAGGAAC
Organism: Paraburkholderia aromaticivorans; assembly: GCF_002278075.1. NCBI lineage: Bacteria > Pseudomonadati > Pseudomonadota > Betaproteobacteria > Burkholderiales > Burkholderiaceae > Paraburkholderia > Paraburkholderia aromaticivorans. The sequence continues at coordinate 419,582 of NZ_CP022992.1, forward strand.
ACCTCGATTTCGCAGTGCGTGATAGAACCATACTGCGAGAGGGCCCGTTTCCATGCCGACGCGCCGGACCTCGGGGGCCTGCTGTCGGATGATGCTGTCAATAGCCTGCGGATCCGATGCTACTGTTCCGCGCCAGACGGGGTTACCGTCCGCATCGATTACGCAAACCGCCGTCGACTTCTGCGATACATCGAGACCCACATACGTTTCCATGGCAGCCTCCGTCGTTAGCCGGAGACGCAATTACAGCATGTGATTGGCGTGCGTGCCTTCGCGTTCCACCAGGGCGTGCAACCGGCGGTAGCCGAATCGACGACGTTCGTGCGCCAACTCCACCAGACGCGCCGCTAGCACCTCATTCTCGTGGTCCGGCTTCGCGTCGTAATGCAGCACGCTGCGAGAAAGCCCGACAAGCCGGCAGGCGCGGCGCTCGGAGATGTTGACCTTCTCCCGAATCGCCGACACTGCTTCGCGTTTGGCTTGCGGGCTCAGGGCTTTCCCTTGACGACGACCTTCAACGCTTCCATATCGAGCATTGCTTCGGCCAGCAGTTTCTTCAGCCGGGCATTCTCCACCTCGAGGTCCTTGAGCCGGCGGGCTTCCGAGTGGATAGCGTCAACTGTCTTGTACGACCGGACACTGTAATTGTCGCGCTCCATCCGAGACTTCCATGCCGCCGAACTTCGCACGCCAGGTGTAGAACGACGCATCACTGAACCCGTGCTTCCTGCACAGTTCCTTGACCGGCATACCGGCCTCGGCTTCCTTCAGAAACCCGATGATTTGCTGTTCCGTAAAGCGCTTCTTCATGTTCGTCTTCTTCTCCGAAACGAACTTTACTAGACTCCGGCTGGCCCTGTTTGCAGGGGGCAGGTCATTCCGGGATCGGCGTAATCGAGCCACCGGATGATCGCCGCCGCCTCGCTCACCGTCTTACTGTCCAGCAGACCGGCACGGTACTGCCTGCGCCACTTGAACACCATGTTCGGATTCAGGCCGCGCGACTGTGCGAGCTTCGCCACCGAGATGCCCGACTCGCACGCTGCTATCGCAACCTCGCGCCGGAATTCAGGTGTGTAATTCGGCCGCCCTTTGTGGCTCCTGGCACTGTCGATCTCTGTCATCAAAGTGATCCCCACTACTCGAAGTGATGGGCATCACTTTGGACTCACGCGACTACGCTGTCGATGCGGCCTCGAAATAACGCTTACCTTATGGATCTGTTTTCCAGCCCCATTTTCTGAAAATTGCAGCGCCTTCCTTCGACTCGAGAAAGTCGACGAACTGCCTTGACGCCGGCTGATCTGCGCCGAGCCGCGTGATGGCGGCACCGGCGTCACGATAGATGGCGTACGCCGACTTGATCGGCACGACATCGGCAAGCGATGGATTGGCGACCTGCCAGATGTTCCAGATCAGCCATACATTGCTCTCTGGATGGTCGGTCCACGTCGTCTTCGCCTCAGCACTATTTTTCGCATAGCCGACGATGTTGCTGCGGAGAGCCTTTACCTGCGCAATGCTACCGAGCCGCCCGGCGACGTCTTCCCATACGCCGTTCTGTCCCGCGCCGTTGACGACGAGTATCTTTACGCCCGGTTTGAGCAGATCGGTGAATCGCCGGATGTGCATGGGATTGCCAGGCCGCACCAGCATCGCCATTGGCCGCAGATAGAGCGGCTCAGGCGCGTTTGGCGTGAGCTGGTCACCCATTGCGTCGACAAAATCCGACATCATGGTTTCAGACCCGCTGTAGATGATGTCCGCATCATCTTTCGCCTTGCTGATCCAGGTCGGCGTGGGTCCGGCGGTGACCGACACGGACACGCCGGTCTTTTTCTGGAACGCCGCGGCGGCTTCCTTCATGACAGGTGCGGGACCGCCTGGACCATACACGTTCAGCGTAGTTTGCGCGTGGACCGCAGCGGAGAACAGCGCCGTCGCGATCCATGCAGGCAGGATGGGAAACCGTTTCATGAGGGAGCTCCTGAAATATCTGCTGGATAGAAGCTGGTGACCGCCTGTCTGAACGTCGCTTTCGAAAACGGACCAAGGTGCGCGGCGAGCAGGTGGCCCTGCGCATCGTAGAAGAGCGTGGTTGGAAAGCCGACCGCACCCACGGCGGCCGCGACGGCATGCGTTGGATCGAGCAGGGAGTTCGTGATGTCCAGATGGTGTGTCGCCAGAAAGTCGTCGACGGTTCGCGCTGCCTCGCCCTGGTTCACGAAGACAAGGCGTACGCCCGGATAGTCTGTCTGCGCCTGAGCGAGAATGGGCATTTCCGCCTGGCAGGGACCGCACCAGGTCGCCCAGAGATTGACCACCGTTGGCACACCGTCTCCTGCCGATAAAGGCCTCGTGTGGCCCGTCCCGACAGGCAACGATATTGCCGGCAGCGTGGCGGTGGGGCGCGCAAACTCCGCGGCTGCGCTTGCTGTGCCCCAGACGACTGCACCCGCTGCAATGGCGGCCAGCAAAGGTAGTCGGATGGAGCGCGATCGCATGAGAAAGTACACAACCGCGCAGGCCCCCGCGACGAGGCCACTGACCGCATCAAAACCGCGATCACGGATGTCAAACGCTTTCATAAGGTCGCCGCTGTAGTCGGGCAGATACCGGATCACGAAGCCTGCACGGGCCACGACCAGTCCGGCCAGCACGGCGCAGAAAATTGCGGATTCAACGCGCGCGTGACCGCGCTCGAGCCAGAGCCCGGCGCACATGGCAACGCCTACGCTGAAAATGAAGATCAGCGGCTGCAGGGGTAACGCAAAATGTCCGACGTTCACGCTTCGCCTCGCCCCGCTGCGTCTGTCAAAGCGGTATCAGGCTGTACCCGTCCGCCTGGAGAACCGCGAGCGTCGTGAGGGCAGACAGTGAGTGCGTCACCGCCGGCATCACCCATTCGGGCGCAAACTGGTTTGCAATCAGCGCCTGCGCGCAAACTGTAACCTCAACATTCGCCTCGCACAGCGCGGCGATAAGATCCACGCTCGGGTTCGGTGTTCCGTCATACGCCTGGTGCCAGGCATCGTCTAGCACGACCGACGTAGCGTCTCCATGCACGACTGCGACGAAGTGAAGGTGAGCGGCCGGAACGCCAGACATCCTGAACAGATTCACCGCGCGGGCGACCCTGTTCAGTGAAGGGTTCGGCATGTCCTTTTGCCTGCCGGCGCTGCTTATGGAGAAGACGAGGCGATAGTGCGCTGCCGGATCGGGCAGGTGCGCCGCGCCATCGACTGCATGGGCAGCGCCGAAACGGGCAATGGACGGACCCGACCCGGTCTCTGTTGTCGATGAGTCAGGCGTCACGGCGGGCTCCATTTCTTGCTGACAAGCTGTCGCTGTTGATATGGCCATTGCTCCCGGCGAGGATGAAGGCGTCCAGGTGCGATGCCCGACTTATTGACCCCACGCTCATGATTTGCCCGCATCCAGTGCGCTGTTCAGTTCGTCCAGCGGCAGCGCGCCGGTGCGTTCTGTACCGTTAGAAAAAATGATCGTAGGTGTTCCGCTGATGCCAAGGCTCCGTGCGAGCGCGAGGTTACTGCTGACGGCTGCTGCATTGCACGAGGTGCCCCGCGGCGGCTTCGTACCATTGAGCATCCACGATGACCAGGCAGTGTGCCGGTCCGGGGAACACCAGATTGCATCCGACATGGGCTTCGAATCGGGCGTCAGGATCGGAAAAAGGAACGTATAGATGGTGACGTTATCGAGCTTCTGGAGGGTCTGCTCAAGCCGCTTGCAATAAGGGCAATACGGGTCCGCAAAGACGGCCATCCGGCGACTGCCATCGCCCTTGACGGTCCTGATCGCATTGGCGAGCGGCAGGCTCGAAAAATCGATTCTTGAACTGTCCTGCAGGGCGACCTGTGTGAGATTGCGACGGGTGCGGCTCTCGATCATCTGGCCGACAAGGAGATAGTTGGCCGATCGATCCGTGTAGATGAGCTGCTTGCCCACATTCACCTCGAAGATGCCTGCGAGCGGCGTTTTCGCGACGGACGTTACGTCGATGTCCGGGCCAGGATTTTTGCGCAGCATGTCCTGAATTTCCGCCCGCGTTGGTGCCGATGGCGGAGCTGCGATGGCAGAAAGCGAAATGCCTGCCGTCGCGAAGGTGACAAAGGCATGCCGTGCAAGACGCGTTGCCCACATTGACTGGATCATGTTCATCGGGCCTGCCAGGAGTTATAAAGCATGTAAGCCGCCACGGAAAGAATCATTGCCGAAAATACAAGATTGAGGGCACCGCGTTTGCGGGCCAGCCGGCTAGCCGCACGGGTGCCGAGCCAGCCGCCGACCACACCACCGCCGACGAACTCTGCAGCGATGAGCCAGTCCACCTGTCCCGAGATTGAATAATTGACCGCCGTTGTCAGACCGAACGATCCAACCGCAAACAGGGAGGTCCCGATTGCATCCATGATCGGCAGGCGACCTGCAAACATCAGCCCGGGCACAACGAGAAAGCCGCCACCGATTCCGAAAAAACCCGACAGGCTACCGGCGCCAAGGCCCGTGCCGCAAAGGCGCGGATACGGCGTCGGATAGGCCGCAATGGTCGAAGCGGCCTGCTGCTTCGGCCGCAGCATCAGGAATGCAACGACACACATCAGAAACGCGAAATAGGTGACCAGCTTCTGTCCGTCGACGAGCTTGCCAACGGTCGAGCCTAACGCGGCACCGAGCACGCCGCTGGCGGCAAACGCGAAGGCCGGCCCCCATCGCACGTGCCCGGCTCGTGCGTGCGGAATCATGTTGATGTAGGCACTAGCCGCGACCGCCAGTGCCGCTGTACCGATTGCAATGTGGGGATTGCGCAGGCCCACCACATACAGGATGAGCGGCACGGCGAGGATTGATCCGCCGCCGCCCACCAGTCCGAGCGAAAAACTGACAAAACCGCCGCATAACGCAGCAGCCACGCCCTGCGTCGTGGCGTCCGCAGCGAAAACCATGAGTTCTACCCCTGACGCTGTGGCAGCGTTGACGGCTGGCCGCATGCGAGGTTAGCCGGGATTGCAACGTCCATCATTTTCGGGTTCGGCAGATGCAGCCCGTTCATGATTTCGACATACTCGGCCTCGGTTTTGCCCGCAAGGCGGGGATTGAATTTCTTCTCTTCGCCGATACTCGAAGCCGTCCAGCCCTTGTAGTCGTGTGCCGGATACAGCGTCGTGTCATCGGGCAGCCTGAAAAGCTTGTTGACGATCGAATCGTAGGAACGATGGGGATCGCCACCCTGGAAATCCGTGCGACCGCTACCACGGATCAGCAGAACGTCGCCCGTAAAGACCGCCGTTGGCGCCGTGGGATTGAGCACGAAGCTGAACGATTCATCCGTATGGCCGGGTGTGTAAATTGCTCGCAGTTCGATGCCGTCGACGCTCAGCACTTCGTCTTCATGGACGTGGCGGGATACGCAGTGCGCTTTCGACAGTTCACCCATGATCGTGACGCACTGTGTCGCATCCCGCAAATCGCCAAGGGCCGTGATGTGGTCGGCATGGGTATGGGTATCGATGGCCTGAACGAGACGCAGGTCGAGTTGCGCGATCACGGTCAGATACTGATCGAGCTGCTCCTTGACAGGATCAATGATCAGCGCCTCACCCCCTACTCGCGACGCGAGAAGATAGGTGTAGGTGCTTGAGGTGGAGTCGAACATCTGACGGAACAGCATGGCCTTATAACCTCAAAAAAAACGCCTTTATTACTTATTGATATAAGCTTATATCTGAGTAGAATATAGACTTGAGAGCATGAAATGTCAACATGAGGGAGCGGGGGCCTTGGCAGAAATCACGGACATCCGGAAGCACTACAGCGTGGTCATCGTGGGTGGCGGCGCTGGAGGGACGAGCGTGGCAGCGCGACTGAAAAAGCTCGACCCGGACCTTGAGATCGCGGTGATCGAGCCGTCGGAATATCACTTTTATCAGCCCGCGTGGACACTGGTGGGCGGTGGGCAGTTCGACATTGCGAAGACGCGTCGGCCGATGCGCGCATGTCTTCCCGCGGGGGTTGAACTCATTCCTGGCCGGGTGGCACTGTTCCAGCCGGAGCAGAATGCGGTGATGCTGGAGGGCGGCCAGAGTGTCGGCTACAAATACCTGGTGGTTGCAGCTGGTATCCAGTTGGACTGGGACGCGATCGAAGGTTTGCAGGAGACGCTGGGAAAGAACGGCGTGACGAGCAACTACCGGTTCGACCTTGCGCCTTATACGTGGGAGTGCATTCAGGCGTTCCGTGGCGGCACCGCCCTGTTTACCCAGCCGCCCATGCCGATCAAGTGTGCAGGTGCCCCGCAAAAAATCCTGTACCTGGCGGCGGATCACTTTCGTAAAAGAAAACTCGCGGCCGACATCCGGTTTATGACGCCGGGGCCCTCGATGTTTGGGGTGCCGTTTTATGCCAAAGCGCTCGACAAGGTGATGGCCGATTACGGCGCGACACCCTGCTTCGGACATCGGCTCGTGAAAGTTGACGGGCCCGGGAAAACCGCGTTCTTCGAAGTCGGCGGTGCCGACGGTAGCAAGTCGGTGCAGGAAATCAGATTTGATCTGCTGCACGTGGTCCCGCCACAAAGCGCGCCGCGATTCATTCGGGAAAGCCCGCTGGCCGATGCTGCCGGATGGGTTGAGGTGGATAAAAATTCCCTGAGGCATGTCCGCTATCCGAATATTTTGGGGCTCGGCGATTGCACGTCAACACCTAACAGCAAGACTGCGGCGGCGGTGAAGAACCAGATGCCGGTGGTCGCTGCCAATCTCATGAAGGCACTGACCGGTCAGGGCGAAACATTGACGTATGACGGCTACGCGTCGTGCCCGCTGACGACGTCGGTCGGAAAAGTCATGCTGGCCGAGTTCTGTTACGACGGCGTCGTGACGCCGAGCTTTCCGATGGACCCGCGTTTGCCGCGCGGGTTTTACTGGTGGCTCAAACAGTCGTTCCTGCCATGGCTTTACTGGAACAACGTCATGAAGGGTAAGCGCTGGCCACTGACCCACAAGCGTCGTGACTTCCCGGAAGCCGTGCCGGCGATACGGCCATAGTGACCCCGGCGGGAGGCTGTCGTGTCCGGTTCCAATGATGCATCCGCAACCCAGGTCTGGCACCTCAAGCGAAATTGCGCGATCTCGCCGCGTCAGTTCGCGATCTTCTACTGTTCTCTCGTAGCATCAACCGAATCGATGAGTTGCTGCCGTGGCGTTTGATGCCGGCGGAGCAGCCGCTCCAGCAGGTTGCGTGACGATGGCATCAACTCGGAAACCCGCGTTACGCGCGGTCAATTCACCGGCACCGGTCTATCAGTTGCACATCGGTAAGCAATGAAATGAACGCGTCCCACCCGTGAACGTGGGAGAAGAGGAAGGTGGATCCTCACGGGCCAACGGCATCGATGTGCCCAAGGTGAAAAATGCTCGCATTTCCCGGCAACCGGAGGACCCACAGATGAATGCTATGCCAGTTGGAATCGACATTGCGAAAAACGTGTTTCAGGTCCACTACGTCGATCAGGAGACCGGCGAGATTGTGAACAAACCGATTAAGCGAGGACAGTTTCTCGAGCACTTCGTGAATCGTGCCCGATGCCGGATCGGGATGGAAGCCTGTAGCGGCGCCCATCACTGGGCGAGGCAGTTGATGCAGATGGGACACGAAGTGAAGCTGATGCCGGCGCAATTCGTGAAGGCATTCAACATCCGCAACAAAAGCGATGCGGCTGACGCGAAGGCGATCTGGCTGGCGGTACAGCAGCCGAGCAAGGTGGTGGCGGTAAAAACTGAGATGCAACAGGCGGTATTAATGATGCATCGACAGCGCGAGCAACTGGTGAAGTTCCGTACGATGCAGATCAATGGCCTGCGCGGGATGCTTGCCGAGTTCGGCGAAGCTATGGGGAAAGGTCGAGCAGCCATGGCCATGGAAATTTCTGTTGTGCTCGCAAGTGTCGAAGAGCGTTTGCCGAAGGTGCTGATCGATTCTCTGCGTGAGCAGTGGGAGCGGATCGAAAAGATGGATGGAGAAATCGCAGCAATCGAACGTCGGCTGCGCGAATGGAAGAAAGAAGACAAGGCAGTGAAGATGATCGGCGAGATTCCTGGCGTTGGGTTGCTGACGGCAACAGCCGCGGTCGCAATGATTGGTGATCCGAAAGCTTTCCGGTCTGGTCGGGAGTTTGCGGCTTGGGTGGGGTTGGTGCCAAGGCAGACGGGTTCGGGCGGAAAGGTGAACCTGCACGGGATCAGTAAGCGCGGTGACCAGTATCTGCGCAAGATGTTGATCCACGGAGCGTGGGTAGATCAGATGAAGACACGGCGACCATCAAACGTAGTGGTGGTCGCGCTGGCGAACAAGATGGTGCGGACGATCTGGGCGATACTGGCCTACGAGCGACCGTATGAAAAAGGCTACATGAACGTGAAACCGGCCTAATCGGTGGACGTGGCGTGGTGTAGAAGATCAACGTTTTACAGGGTGAGCGTCGAAAAGTTGCGTTGGCAATCGTGAGAGATGACAAGACAGGTCGGCCCGAGCCCATCGCGGCGGACCTATCCGCGATTTCGTGGGCGGGGCATATCATGAGGTGTAAAAGTCATGGATATGCCAATGAAGAAGAAAAGGCAAACTGTAGCGCGTCAGGCAGCGGCCCGAGGGCCGCTGCCTGAGCTGCCCAAGGAACTGCTGGACCAGTTGGTCAAGGGGCCGATGTCGCCGGCCGAGGTGCAGGATCTGATGCTGGCCTTCAACAAGGCGGTCATCGAGCGTGCAATGGGCGCCGAGATGAATCTGCATCTGGGCTACCCACCGGGCCGGCCTAAGCCGCCCGGTCAGGACAACGAGCGCAACGGCGCCAGCGGCAAGACGGTCATCACCGATCGTGGCCCGGTTCGGGTCGATGTCCCCCGCGATCGAGACGGCAGCTTCGAACCAATCCTGATTCCCAAGCACGAGCGCCGTTTCACCGGCTTCGACGAACGCATCATCGCGATGTACGCACGCGGCATGAGCGTGCGCGAGATTCAGGCGTTTCTGGCCGAGCACTACGGCACTGAAGTCTCGCCCGACTTCATCAGCTCGGTCACCGACGAGGTGATGGCCGAGGCGCTGAGCTGGCAGAACCGTCCGCTTGAGCCGATGTATCCCGTGGTGTTCTTCGACGCTTTGCGGGTCAAGATCCGCGACGACGGCGTGGTCAGCAACAAGGCCGTCTATCTGGCCTTGGGCATCCAGGCCGATGGCCAGCGCGACGTGCTGGGGCTCTGAATCGAGCAGACCGAGGGTGCCAAGTTCTGGCTCAAGGTGTTCAACGAACTCAAGACGCGCGGCTGCCAGGACATTCTGATCGCCGTGGTCGACGGCCTGAAGGGGCTGACCGAGGCCATCAACGCAGCCTATCCGCGGACAACCGTCCAGACCTGCATCGTGCATCTGATTCGCAACAGTCTCGAGTACGCCAGCTACAAGGACCGTAAGGCGCTCGCCGCAGCACTGCGGCCGATCTATGCGGCCGCCAGCGAGGACGCCGCAAGACAGGCGCTGCAAGACTTCGCCGACGATCCTTGGGGGGCGAAGTACCCTACGATCGTGCAGTCGTGGCAACGCGCGTGGGAACACGTCGTGCCGTTCTACGTGTTCCCGCCGGAAATTCGACGGGTTGTGTACACCACGAATGCCATTGAAAGTCTGAACATGCAACTGCGCAAGATCATCAAGACGCGCGGCCACTTCCCGAATGACGAGGCGGCCATCAAGCTACTCTGGCTGGCGCTGCGCAATGTGCTGGCCAAGACCGTGCGGGCCGCCTTCGACTGGAAATAAGCGATGAACCAGTTTGCTATCCTGTTCGGCGAGCGATTTATGCAGGCGGGTGGATAGCGTTTGTTCAACCGCCTCGCCCACAAAAATGCGGACAGGTTCAAAATCCGTGATAACAGCGCACCCTGATCAAACGATGCTGTGCTGTTCTGCGGGCCCTTGAGCCATTGTCCAATATAGACTTCTATTCCAGAAATGCAACGGATCAACCTTCAGATGCGCGCAGCGGCGGCAACTCCTGGAGCTAAGTTGCGCGCAACCGTGTATGCAGGTGGTCGCTGCGAACAAAAGGACATGGTAGAAGGATGGATATCCAGATCCAGCGAAAATGTCCAGCGTGCATGTTATGGGAATCTGGCCGGCGTCTCCTGCCTGTGTGAGAGATAGGCGCATGTTGATCCAAGGAGCTTCCCGGGCATGCTTAACGACGCATTTTTCAGAGCAGTCTGAACAGGTCTCTCCTTATCATTGGGACATCTAAACCAATTCGGCGCGACTGAATTCTGCGCGCTTTTTTACAAGTGCGATGCAAATACCAGAGCAGATCCGGTCAGGCTCCGTGCCTTGTCCAGAACTCCGCGGGCGTGATGATGGGATAGCGATTCGACAATACCAGCAGATCCTTGTCCCCTGTGATCAGGTACTGGGCTTTCGCGGCGATCAGGGTCATTAGCACGGGCTGGTCGGCAGGGTCACGCAAATTCTCATCCTGCACTGCTTCAGGCTCGACAATATCGGCCAGGAACATGAGGCTGTCGGCCAGATCGCGAATCTCTGCCCGCGTTATCTGAATCCTTGGCAGACGCGGCAGGACGCGCACCAGTTCATCCAGAATGTAGTGCGACAGCGCAACGTCCAGGCCGCCCTGGCGCCAAGCCTCGACGATGCGCCCGGGCACGCTACCCGGATACGCGAGGCCCGATACCAGCACGTTGGTATCAAGTACGACGCGCAACCCGGACATCAGCGCGCCTTCCGGTCGGCTGCCACCGCTGCCTCGATCTCGGCCAGGCCTTCCTCGGCCGGCACGCCGGCATAAGCCTCGCTGATCCTGCCGCTCAGGGCGTCGAAGCGCTCCTGCATGCGCCGGATACGGGCGAACAGTTCGGCGTCGACCAGGGCCGCGACCGGCTTGCCGTCCTTGTTGATGACAATGCTGTCGTTGCGATACTGCACCTGGTTTAGCATCTCCCCCAGGTTTTGCCGAAAGTTCACGGCACTAACTTCGGTAATCATTGCGCACCCATAAGCAATATGATCAATATAGTCATTATGATCCGGTCGCTGTACGATGTCCAGCATCAGGCGGGCTGCATGACCGCCGAGACATGAGCGTTATAGGGTCAGATGGCGGTCCGGATTCGCCGCGTTCCTGGCAGGGCCGGCGCTTCATTATCGCGGGATATCAGGCGCAGCTTTCCATTTTTGCGCTCACTAACTGACTCTCACCTGGGCGGCTGGCCGCCGCACAGGTAAGAGCTTGTCAGATTCACTTTGGTTGCTGTTGCTCGTATCGGGCTTGCTCTTTCCCGTCGAATGGTGGGGGAAACTGGACAGACGGGCTGCATGCCAGACAGCGCGCAGCGCTTCGAACGTCAAGATCGGACTCCCGCAAGCTTCGTCCACTTCTCCGTCGAGCAGTGTGTCTTGTAAAGCGTTCATTCGATCCTGTAACGACGGATGAGAATCACTTTCTTGCCATTGATCGAACGCAAGCACGACGAACGCAAACAGTGCAAAGTAGATTCCCGTTTTTTGTTTGCATTCGAGTAAGGTCAGCGGCTGGCCTCTGCTATCTGCGTACTTGCCAATGCCCTCCGGAATGAAGCGGGTCGCGAACTCATCGCACGAAAGTTCCTCTGCACGGTGCTCCATCTTTGAGGCATCAGTGCTGGAAGTACCATCTTGCTGATGTTGAACATGACGTACGTGTGGAGCATCGCCCACCCGGACACAAACATTGCCGATTAGCTTGCTAAAGATCCTTATCCGGAAATGAGCCCGGCTCCGGAATGTCCGGAAGGGAATCGCAAGAGGATTGCTGGAATCCCTGTGACCTGCCCCCGGTTTTAGTCCGGACTGCAGTTAGAGTCCGAGGTTAAAAACTGCTGCTTTGCATCGTGCGCCCGGGCGAACTGCACCGGCGTCAGATAGCCGAGTGAGCTATGAGGCCGCTCGGTGTTGTACTCGATACGCCATTCCTCAATCAGCCGCTTGGCGTGGCGCATTGACACGAACCAGTGCTCGTTCAGGCATTCATTGCGTATTCCACGCAAAACGAACATCCATTCCAGGCTAAAGCGAACGCCGATTCCACGGCAAAGCGAACAGGGATTCCACGCCATCGCGCACAAACAGGACGCAGCGACGCGGGAGCTTTGCCTTTTTACTCGGACTGCGACTTCGCAGTCAACCGGCTTCGCGTCTTGCGCATCGATTCACCTGCGAGCGTGATGCGATGAGCGTTGTGTACGAGCCGGTCGAGGATCGCGTCCGCAACAGTGGGTTCGCCGATCGCGTCATGCCAGTGGTCCACTGGCAGTTGGCTTGTCGCCAGCGTGGAGCGATTGCCGTGACGATCGTCGAGGACCTCGAGCAGATCACGTCGCGCGGAGTCGGTGAGTGGAGCCATCGCCAGATCGTCGAGGATGACGATGTCCGTCTTGGCGAGTTGCGCGAGCCAGCGTGCGTAGCGGCCGCTGCCGTGTGCGATGGCCAGTTCCTCGTTGAGTTTGGGCACGCGCAGGTAGCAGACGGAGAAGCCCTGCCTGCATGCCTGAACGGCGAACGCGCAGGCCAACCAACTCTTGCCGAGCCCGGTCGGCGCGACCAGTATCAGGTTCTGGCGCTCCCGAATCCACTCACAGGTCAGCAGCCGAGCGGTGAGCGTACGATCGAGGCCGCGCGCAGTTCGATAGTCGATGTCCTCGGGCGATGCGTCGGGGAACTTCAGTTTCGCGCGGCGCAGCCGCGCGGCTGTTTGTCGCGACTCCCGTTGGCTGGCTTCGCGCTCGACCAGCAGCCCGAGACGTTCCTCGAAGCCCAGCCGGTCGATGCCGTCCTGGGCCTGCTGTTCGGCAAGGGCGGCGGCCATGCCGGTGAGACGCAGTGCGTGCAGTTTGTCGACGGTCGGATGTTCAAGCATAAGAACTCCCTGTTGATTTCAGTGGTAATAGGAAGGCCCACGCACGTTGGCGTGCACGAGCGGCAGGTCGGCCTGGGCAGCAGCCGCTTCGGGCTCCCGGTCCAGGCCGTTCTTCAGCGTCGAGGCAATGAACTTGTAGTTCGGCGCTTTCAGATCGATGGCGCGACGGCAGGCGGCTTCGAGCCGGTCGCGCCCGTAGTCCTTGCCCATGCGCAGCACGTCCAGGCAGGCGCGGTACGCCTGCTGCGGATGCTTGCGCGCGCCGAGCAGGTGCTGGATAACGGCCGCGGTATGCGGACCAATGTCGGTGGCCCAGTTGCGCAGCCGCTGTGGATCGCAGCCCTTCACGACGGCCTGATGTTCCGGCGGCATGTGCGCGTCGATGGTGGTATGGAAACGACGGCGGGCGCTCTTGCCGTGGGCGGCAATGCGCTGACCGCGATGGAAGATCTCGACGGTGTTGGCCGTGACGCGCACATTGACCTGTTCACGCGCGTACCGGTACGACACCGAGTAGTAGTGCTCGTCCACCTCGATGTGATAGTCCGGACCCACGCGGGCCACGATCCACTCCGCGTACTGGTATGGCTTCTCGGGAAGCGGCCGCAGCGCCGGACGATCGAACTCCTCGAACGCGCTGCGTCGACAGCCCGGCAGTTTCTTGAACGGCCGGTTGTTCAGCTCGACAAGCAACGCGGCGACGGCCCGGTTGGCCGCGTCCAGACTGAAGAAGCGCTGGTTGCGCAGCTTCGCGAGAATCCATCTCTGGGCCAGGAGTACCGACAGCTCGGCTTTGGCCTTATCGCGGGGCTTTCTGACACGTGCAGGAATGATGGCCACGGAATAATGCGAGGCCATCTCCAGGTAGGTCGGGTTGATATCTGGCTCGTAGAAATTCGCCTTGCGCACGCCGGACTTCAGGTTGTCGGGCACCAGGACCGCAGGCAGGCCATCATAAAATGCGAAGGCGCGCACATGCGAGCCGATCCAGTCGGGCAACTGCTGCGTCCACGTGAGTTCGGCAAACGTGTAACCGGACACGCCCAGTGCCGCGACGAACGGCCGGCCTCGCGGATCTCGCCGGTGTCGGGATTGATGATGCCGAGCTTCTTGCCCGAGTAGTCGACGAACAGTTTCTGGCCCGGCGCATGCGTTTGCCGCAGCGTGACCGGCAAGCGCTGCGCCCATTCCTGATAGGCCTTGCAGAACCAGCTATAGCCAAAGCCATCCGGGTGTTGCGCCCTGTATTCCTGCCACAGCAGGTCCAGCGTCACGCCCGGTTTGCTGATCTCCCGATGCACCGTCGGCCAGTCAGGCATGCCGCGCGGCAATGCCCGTGGCGCCGGCGGCGGATACAGCTTCGCTTCGAGCGCCGCGTCGTCGCTGGCCAGTTGCGCGGGCAACGGCCAGTCCAGCCCCGCCAGTTTCGCCCGATGCAGGTATTGCCACACCGTGGCTGTCGAGGTGCCGATCGCCTGGGCGATCTCCCGATGGGTGCGGTCGCACTCGAAATGCAGCCGCAAAACTTCACGAATCTTGCGCATGGTCAACCTGATGTTTGCCATCCGGCACTCCCGACAAAATCGTCGAGAGTGCCACTGTTGACCCGCGTCGCTGCTACAGCACCTTGCTGTTCGCTTTCGCGTGGAATCCCTGTTCGTTTTGCCGTGGAATCGGCGTTCGTTTGGCCGTGGAATTCATGTTCGCTTTCGCGTGGAATCCGCGTTCACTTTGCCGTGGAATATTCACATTCATCTCGGAACCGCCCGTTGAAGCTCTCGATGTAGGCATTCTCCACCGGCTTGCCGGGTCGAATGAACGATAGCGTGACGCCGGCTTCGTAGGCCCATGCATCCAGAACCTTACCAGCGAACTCCGGCCCGTTGTCGACCGTGATGGATGCGGGTAAGCCTCGCATCTCCTTGAGTCGCTCGAGCACTTGCTGTACTCGTAAGCCCGGCAGCGAAGTATCAACCTCGATGGCCAGGCACTCGCGCGTGTAGTCGTCGACCACGTTCAGGCATCGAAACCGTCGACCATAGGCCAGCCCGTCAGAAACGAAGTCCATCGACCAGCTCTGATTCGGGCCTGTTGGTAACGGCAGCGGCGTGCGCTCGACAGCCGCAATACGCTTGCGTCGCCGCTTGCGCACGCTCAGTCCCGCCTTGCTGTACAGGCGCCAGATGCGCTTGTGGTTGGCGAAGCAGCCATCCCGCTGCAACAGCACGTGAATCCGGCGATAGCCGTAACGGCGCTTCTGAGCGGCGATGGCCATCATGCGGCCAGTCAGCGCTTCGTCGTCAACCCGGCGACGTGATTCGTAGTGGAACAGCGAGCGCGAAATCCCTACCAGCCCGCAGGCCCGGGTAACACCCATGGCGCGTTCGGTCATCAATATCCGGACCGCTTCGCGCTTGGCCTGCGGGCTTGCTACTTTCGAGCCAGCAGGTCCTTTAGCGCGGCGTTGTCGAGCATCGATTCGGCCAACAGGCGCTTGAGCTTGTTGTTCTCCTGCTCCAGTTCCTTCAGGCGCTGCGCTTCGGAGACCGTCATCCCGCCGAACTTCGCTTTCCAGTTGTAGTAGGTCGCTTCCGAGATGCCGTACTTGCGGCACAGCTCCGCCGGCTTCAGGCCAGCCTCGGCTTCCTTCAAGATGCCGATGATTTGCTCTTCGGTGAATCGCTTTATCATTGCCGTTCCTCTCTGGAACGGACTCTACACCGTCACCGTACTAAACGCGAGGAGCAGGTCATCATACAGTTAAGCTGGTCTTACGCTGACGTGGTGCGCTTCGTAACTGCTGTCATGGGCCAGTATCGCCCAAGCCGTTCGCGCGATCTTGTTCGCCAGAGCGACGGCTGCCACATTGGCGGGCCGCCGCTCCTGAATTCCTTTCTGCCACGCTGTTGGTACCTTCGTGTGACACAGGACCGAGCGGGCTCCATGAATCAGCAGTGTGCGCAGGTACGGGTCACCTCGCTTCGAGATGGAGCCCAATCGGATCTTGCCGCCCGTACCGCTTTGTCTCGGGACAAGACCGAGGAACGCAGCGAATTCACGTCCTGACCTGAA
This sequence comes from Paraburkholderia aromaticivorans, assembly GCF_002278075.1. Taxonomy (NCBI): domain Bacteria; kingdom Pseudomonadati; phylum Pseudomonadota; class Betaproteobacteria; order Burkholderiales; family Burkholderiaceae; genus Paraburkholderia; species Paraburkholderia aromaticivorans. The sequence continues at coordinate 435,633 of NZ_CP022992.1, forward strand.
GGTCCTCGCGTCTCCGATGGTTGCGACCAGGGCCGTTGCGGTTAGCCTGCCGATGCCGGGCACGTCGGAAATCGCGCGACACGCCATCTCCTGTTTCTGCCACGCACCAATGCGCTTCTCGAGTTGATCGATATCGTCCTGGAACGCGTCAATGCGACGTAACTGGTCTTGCAGATTAAGCATGATCGATGCTGGAAGTGCATCCTCCAATTCCGCCATGCGTTGCCTTACCTCGGCAAGTCCTGCCGCACGTCCTGTCCGAAACGTCACGCCAAACTCGTAGAGAAACCCACGGAGCTGGTTCACCTGCATTGTTCGAAACTTGATGAGTTGCGAGCGCATTCGGTGCAGGCTCAGCATCGCTTGCTGGTCTTCCGTCTTCGCTGCGACGGTGCGCTTTCCAGGTTGCTGAACCGCAGTCCATATCGCCTTAGCATCCGCCGCGTCGGTCTTGTTCGTTTGGACAAAGGGCCGGATAAACTGCGCATGCAACAACACGACCTCGTGTCCCAATGCCTGAATCTTACGTGCCCACCAGTGAGCGCTCCCGCATGCTTCAAGAGCGGCACGCCCGGCGGGACGCTGGGCAAGAAACGCGATCAGATCATCGCGGCCGAACCGCCGATTCGCAATCTCGCCGGTTTGGGCGTCGACCCAATATAACTGGAACACCCGCTTTGCAACATCCAGTCCGTATGTCGTAGCATTCATTTGGGGCCTCCGTTCCTCAAGTGGTTGTGTCGCAACTCCACTTTGGCACATTGATGCCGTTCGGTTCTGGAGGCCCTCAATTACGTCCTCCTCCCCAATATAGGGAGGGCGGTGTCCATTCCATCTCGTCCCGAAGCGGACGCTTTGCGCTCTCCGCAGCCTTCGGCGCATGCGCACCGTTCAGGCGGAACACCGACACGAGTTCGGCCAGATACCGACCCTGATCCTCGAGCGACTGCGCTGCAGCCGCCGCCTGTTCGACGAGTGCCGCATTCTGCTGGGTCACATGGTCCATCTGCGTCACCGCCTGGTTGACCTGCTCGATGCCGCGGCTTTGCTCTTCCGACGCAGCGGCAATTTCGCCCATGATATCCGTAACCCGCCTCACGGCCTGTGTGACCTCCGACATGGTTTTGCCGGCCTGCTCGACCTCTGCGGTTCCTTCCCGGATCTGCTCGACGGAGGTCGAGATCAGTTCCTTGATTTCCCTGGCGGCGCTCGATGAGCGCTGCGCGAGGCTGCGTACCTCGCTGGCCACGACTGCGAAGCCCCGGCCTTGCTCGCCGGCGCGTGCGGCTTCCACGGCGGCGTTCAACGCGAGAATGTTGGTCTGGAACGCGATCCCTTCAATGATGCTGGTGATCTCGGCGATTTTCGCTGAGCTTTGGTTGATCTGACCCATCGTGCCCACTACGCGACTGACCACAGCGTTACCCTTTTCGGCAACCTCGGACGCATTCGCCGCGAGCGAACTTCCCTGGCGGGCGTTCTCCGCATTGTGCCTGACCGTGGAAGTGAGCTGTTCCATCGACGACGCCGTTTCTTCCAGCGATGCAGCCTGCTCCTCGGTGCGCGATGACAGATCAGTATTGCCCGCGGCGACTTCCTTGGCTGCGGTGCCGATAGAATCCGTCGACGACTTGATGCCAGATACGATCGACACAAGTTTCGCCTGCATATCTCCCAGCGCACGCATCAGTGCGCCCACTTCATCGATCGTGCGTGTGTCGATCGTGCGCGTCAGATCGCCGTGAGCGATCGCCTCGGCGAGGACCACGGCGTCTCGAAGCGGCGGGGCGATGAGCCGCGCAATCCACGTGGCGAGTAGCATGGCGAGAATGGCCGACACGACCACCCCCGCAACGAGCGCGATCTGGGTCCTGACCTGGAGCGAGGCGACCTCCTGTGCGCGCGCGGAGAGCAGCACCGCTTCAGCGTTCGAGACCTCGGCTATGACCGCGCGCATGGAATCCATGCGCTGCTTGCCGGGGTGGGTGCGAAACGAGGCGATGAAGGCGTCCATCTGCACATTGCCCGCGTCCACTGTCCTGCGCTGCTCGATGAGTTTCCCGGCAAAATCCGATACCCACGCCGCTTCCTGCGCCCCGAGCCTGCGAAGTCGCTCCTGCTGCGCGGCATTATCGCTCGTAAGCGCTTGAGCTTTCTCCAGATTCTGCCTGAAGGCATCGCTTCCCTGGTGAAACGGCTCGAGAAATGCGTCGTCTCCGGTAAGTGCATAACCGCGCACGCCGGTTTCCATGTTGATCAGGCTTTCTGCCAGGGCCCGGCTCGCGTCAATCACCTGATAGCTGTGAACGTTCCATGCATTGGCGGCCGTAACGGCTGAAAAAAACGAATAGAACAGCACGCCGAGCACGGCCAGGATGGCGACCACCACGCCAAAGCCCAGATAAAGCTTGTGCGCGACACGAAGATTGGACAGTTTCATGAAGTTCCCACGAATAGTGCATGACAGGCCGGCGGCCGATTCGCGGCAGGCCTTGCGCGAAGCCTGCGCGCCCACTTGACCAGATAACGGCATCTGCCACCAGATCTTGAGGCGCAGGGCGGGGTGATTTCGCCGCTGCTCAGTAACATCTATCTCACCGAGGTAGCCAGACCACTCTCGCCGAGAATCGACTCCGCATCCTTGTTCTGCACGTGCGCCAGCAGTTGATCGATCAGCTCATCGGGGAACAACTTCGGTGCCTTCGGTCTTGCTCTTCTTCGTCAGGGTTGCTTCGGTCACCCGACGACGTTCCACCACTCGACGAGGATCCGCTTGACGATCCGTTCTGACCTTCGGCCCCGGCGTTCATCTCGCCGGGGCCGCTTCTCATTGCCGCCCGTACGCGCGACGGTCCCCGTTTGGCGTCCCGTTCCGTCGCGCGTTGCTCAAGACAGCCTTCTCCTCGTCGGCCGCGCGACGAATTTCATCGTCTCACCTTGAATAGCACGCGACGCCGAACCTATTCCAGCGCGCGACGTAACCGTCTGGCGCGCCTCGGACGTGCGCGGGTCGTACCTTTCGTGACTGAGGTGCTGCCCGAGGGCTACAAGATGATTTTCGAGCCCTTGAAGGACTTCACGTCTGGCGACGATGCCACTGACGCAACCCGCATGAATGCGTTTCTCGAACAGGAAATCGAACGATTGCCCGACCAGTATTACTGGGTAGATCGCCTTTTCAAGAATCTCCCGGCTGATGTGGCTGCGGTGTACTGATGCCCACTGCGTCGCGCTCGCAACCATCGCGGCATCGCTGACAGTTCCCGCGACGTCAGGGACGATGAATGGCAGCGAGGTTGGCATTCCGTTATCGCTTTGTTCGAGACATCGATAAATCATTTATCGATTATCCCGGGCAGCCCTGCCTGCGGACAGACTTCACGATCACATGCTGGAGCCATTCCCAGCAAGGCCGGCATGCCCATGCCTCGCCATCCAACGGCTGTATGGCGCGATATTTGCTTAAGTGGCGGGTGAGTTTGCGCGACCGGCTGCTGGACCGGAGGCCCGACGCACTCCCCACAATAAGCTACAGTCAGGAGACGTTCAGTGATTGAAACGTTCTATGAGGTGATGCGGCGGCAAGGCATCTCTCGTCGCAGCTTCCTTAAATATTGTTCGTTGACCGCCGCCTCCCTGGGTCTGGGTCCGGCCTTCGTGCCGCGAATCGCACACGCCATGGAAACGAAACCGCGTACCCCGGTGCTGTGGCTCCATGGGCTTGAGTGCACCTGCTGTTCGGAATCGTTCATCCGTTCGGCCCATCCGCTCGCAAAAGACGTTGTGCTGTCGATGATTTCGCTCGACTACGACGACACCCTGATGGCGTCGGCAGGCCACCAGGCCGAGGCGATCCTCGACCGTGTCATGACGAAGTACAAGGGCAACTACATTCTCGCGGTCGAAGGCAATCCGCCTCTGAATCAGGACGGCATGAGCTGCATCATCGGCGGCCGTCCGTTCGTCGAGCAACTCAAGCGCGTGTCCGCAGATGCGAAGGCCATCATCTCGTGGGGCTCGTGCGCATCCTGGGGCTGCGTTCAGGCTGCCAAGCCGAATCCGACCCAGGCCACCCCGGTACACAAGGTCATCACCGACAAGCCGATCATCAAGGTGCCAGGCTGTCCGCCGATCGCGGAAGTGATGACCGGTGTCATTACCTACATGCTGACTTTTGACCGCATTCCGGAACTGGACCGCCAGGGCCGGCCGAAGATGTTCTACAGCCAGCGGATTCACGACAAGTGCTATCGGCGTCCGCACTTCGACGCGGGCCAGTTCGTCGAATCATGGGACGACGAGTCGGCTCGCAAGGGTTACTGCCTGTACAAGGTCGGCTGCAAGGGGCCGACGACCTATAACGCGTGTTCGACCACGCGCTGGAACGACGGCACGAGTTTCCCGATCCAGTCGGGACACGGTTGCATCGGCTGCTCCGAAGACGGCTTCTGGGACAAGGGTTCGTTCTATGACCGCCTGACCAACATCAATCAGTTCGGCATCGAGGCGAATGCCGACAAGGTCGGCGGGACCGCAGCCGGTGTGGTCGGCGCAGCAGTGGCTGCGCATGCCGCGGCATCGGTGATCAAACGCATGTCGACCCGCAAGGACGAACGGACTCCCGATCCGAGGGTCGATCATTGATTCCGCAAGCAATTCAACAAACCCGATACTTCCCCATACACGAGATCAGCAGCATGCCAGCTTACTCGACGCAAGGCTTTAATCTGGACGACAGTGGTAGGCGGATCGTGGTTGATCCGGTCACGCGCATCGAAGGACACATGCGCTGTGAAGTCAACCTCGATTCGAACAATGTGATCCGCAATGCCGTCTCGACCGGCACCATGTGGCGCGGTCTGGAAGTTATTCTGAAGGGGCGAGACCCGCGCGATGCCTGGGCGTTCGTCGAACGTATTTGCGGCGTGTGTACGGGCTGTCATGCGCTCGCTTCGGTGCGGGCCGTCGAAGACGCGCTCGGCATCAGCGTGCCGAAGAATGCCTATCTGATCCGCTCGATCATGGCCAAGACGCTGCAGGTGCACGATCACGCCGTGCATTTCTATCACCTGCACGCCCTCGACTGGGTCGATGTACTGGCCGCGCTCAATGCGGATCCGAAGCGTACCTCGGAGCTGCAGCAACTGGTGTCTCCGGAGCATCCACTGTCATCACCGGGCTACTTCCGCGATATCCAGAACCGGCTCAAGCGCTTTGTCGAGAGCGGTCAGCTCGGCCCGTTCAGCAACGCGTACTGGGGCTCCAAGGCCTATGTCCTGCCGCCCGAGGCGAACCTGATGGCGGTCACGCATTATCTCGAGGCGCTCGATCTGCAAAAGGAGTGGGTCAAGATCCATACGATCTTCGGCGGCAAGAATCCGCACCCGAACTATCTTGTGGGCGGCGTGCCGTGTGCGATCAACCTGGACGGCGATCTGGCCGCGGGTGCGCCGATCAACATGGAGCGGCTCAATTTCGTCAAGGCACGCATCGACGAGATCATCGAGTTCAACAAGAACGTTTATGTACCAGACGTGCTTGCGATCGGCACGCTGTACAAGCAGGCGGGCTGGCTTTACGGCGGTGGCCTGTCGGCGACCAACGTGATGGACTATGGCGACTATGCCAAGGTGGCGGGCGACAAGCGCACCGATCAACTGCCCGGCGGCGCGATCCTGAACGGCAATTGGGACGAGGTGCTGCCGGTCGATCCGCGCGATCCGGAGCAGGTACAGGAATTCGTTGCGCACAGCTGGTATCAGTACGCAGACGAATCGCGCGGCCTGCATCCGTGGGACGGCGTGACGGAGCCGAACTACGTGCTCGGCGCGCATACCCAGGGTACCCGGACGCAAATCGAGCGTATCGACGAGAGCGAGAAATACTCGTGGATCAAGTCGCCGCGCTGGCGCGGCCACGCGATGGAAGTCGGTCCGCTGTCGCGCTACATCCTGTCGTACGCGCATGCCAAGGCGGGCAATCAGTATTGCCTGCGGCCGAAGGAGCAGCTTGAATACTCGGTGGAAATGATCAACTCGGCGCTACCGAAGGCGCTCGCTCTGCCTACCACCGATCTGGATCTCAAGACGCTGTTGCCGACCACCATCGGCCGCACGCTGGCACGTGCACTCGAAGGCCAGTACGCCGGCGAAATGATGGCCGACGACTACAACGACCTGATCGACAATCTGCGCGGCGGGGATCTCGCGACCGCGAATGTCGACAAGTGGGATCCGTCGACCTGGCCGAGCGAGGCCAAGGGTGTGGGCGTGGTGGCCGCACCGCGTGGCGCGCTCGGGCACTGGATTCACATCAAGGATGGCCGTATCGAGAATTACCAGTGCGTCGTGCCGACCACGTGGAACGGCAGCCCGCGCGATCCGAGCGGTCAGATCGGCGCATTCGAGGCATCGCTGCTTAATACGCCGATGGTCAATCCGGAACAGCCGGTAGAGATCCTGCGTACGCTGCATTCGTTCGATCCGTGTCTCGCCTGTTCGACCCACGTGATGAGCGAGGACGGCCGCGATCTCGCCACGGTCAAGGTCCGATAGGCACGGTGTGAACGGTTACGGTCCGATGTCCGGTCGAGCATTCAGGGTGCCGCGCCCGACCGGATCCGTCCGACGGGCGTCGGTATATTGACGTCACGGCGTTACATTCAGGAGACGAAGACATGACAACACCTGTCCCGGCAGGTCACGGCGCCAATCAGGCGCGGCAGGATGGCGGCCCCGCAGAGGCGGTCACGGCTGTGTATGTGTACCAGGCGCCGGTCCGGATCTGGCACTGGATCAATGCTGCCGCCATCGTGGTGCTTGCCGTAACCGGATACTTCATCGGTTCACCGATCGCGACCAGACCGGGCGAGGCGAGTGCCAATTTCATGATGGGCTATATCCGCTTCGCGCACTTCTCGGCGGCATATATCTTCACTATCGGCATGCTCGGGCGCGTGTACTGGGCGTTTGTCGGCAACAAGCATGCGCGCGAGCTGTTTCACGTACCGATCTTCACGCGCGCCTACTGGAGCGATCTTGCCTCGATGCTGCGCTGGTACGGCTTCATCTCGAAGCGTCCGAACCGCTATACCGGACACAATCCGCTCGCGCGTTTCGCGATGTTCTTCATCTTCGTGCTCAGTTCGTTCTTTATGATCCTGACCGGCTTCGCACTGTACAGCGAAGGCGCCCAGGCGGGCTCGTGGGAGGACCATCTGTTCGGTTGGGTCATCCCGCTGTTCGGCCAGCCGCAGGATGTGCATACCTGGCATCACCTCGGGATGTGGGTGATCATCGTATTCGTGATCCTGCACGTCTACGCGGCGATCCGCGAAGACATCATGGGGCGGCAGAGTGTCGTCAGCACGATAGTTTCCGGCTATCGGACCCTCAAGGACTAATCGGCAGGGACGTCATGCATAGCCAGCCATTCGTGAATCCGCGACCGCAACCGACCGAGGCAGCGGGACCGATCATCGTGCTCGGTATCGGTAACGTATTGTGGGCCGATGAAGGCTTCGGGGTCCGTTGTGTCGAGCTGCTGCAACAGCGTTACGCGTTCGCCCCGCATGTGCAGCTGGTCGACGGCGGAACGCAGGGGCTTTATCTGATCTCGTACGTGCAGTCGGCCGAACGACTGCTGATTCTCGATGCGATCGATTATGGTCTGGCACCCGGCACGCTGAGGATCATCGAGGACGAGGAAGTACCGAAATTCCTCGGCGCGAAGAAGATGAGCCTCCATCAAACCGGTTTCCAGGAAGTGCTGCAACTGGCCGAGCTGACCGGCCACTACCCGCAGCGCGTGGTGCTCGTCGGCTGTCAGCCCGAGGAGCTCGACGATTACGGCGGCAGTCTGCGTCCGGCCGTGAAGGCTGCGCTGGAGCCCGCCATCGAACGTGCCTGCGAGGTCCTGTGCGAGTGGGGCGCGGAACCGGTGCCGCGTTCGGGCACGCTCGCTCCGGATGAGGCCGTGACCACCGAGCATCTCGCGATCACGCGTTACGAGGCGGAACGCCCGACCGAGCAGGATGCTTGCCGGACCGGCGACGCGCGTTTCTTCTCTCATCACGGTTAAAGGGCATTCAATGTGTATCGGCATTCCGATGCGTGTGCTGGCGGTCGAGCCCGGTAACGCGTTATGTCTCGGGCGCGGCGGACAGCGGCGCATCTCGACCATCCTCGTCGGCGAGTGCCGCGCGGGGGACTGGTTGCTGGTATTTCTCGACTCGGCGCGCGAACGTATCGATGCCGCACGTGCGGCGGAGATAGACGCAACGCTCGATTTGCTGCAGGCCGCGCTGACCGATCAGCCGGCAGCGGCGGGCGAAGCCGCGTTTTCATTGCCATCGGCCATGACGGCCGAGCAACTCGCGGCGCTGGTCGGCCGATGAACCTTCAGCCCATGAGGAGTGGTTGATGCAAAACGAAACGGCGATCTTTGCCGCCCCGCTGCCGGTTGCATCAGGTGCCGTGCCGCCGCTCATAGCCCGTTTGCTCGACCAGTTCGAGGCGCAATGGGTGGACCCGGCTTCGATTGACTCCTGGCTGGCCGCCGAGGGCTTCGGCGTGTTGCTGATTGCCGGCGACCCGGTACGCTTTCCAGAGTCGCTCGATGTCGCCGTGGTGCTGCCCGAGTTGCGGGCCGCCTGCGGTCAGCAGTTTCGGATCGGCATCGTGCGTGCCGAGCACGAGGAGGCACTCGCGGCGCGCTTCGGCGCGCGGCGCCGCCCGACGCTGGTCTGCGTGCGCGACGGCGGCTACCTCGGGGAGCTGGCCGGCATGCTCGACTGGGACGATTACGTGAGTCAGCTCACGGCGATCTTCGAACGTCCTGCTTCGCGGCCGCCGTCGGTCGGGATTCCGGTGGTGACGGTGAATGGCGGCTCCGGCTGTCATTGAGCGGCAATTGAGCGGTATTCCTGGGAACGCATCAAGATGAATCCATTTCCGATTCCGGTCGTCGCGCTGGGCCCCGGCTCGCAGATCGAGGACGACACACTCGATTACATGCATATGCCTCGGGGCATGAATACCTTCCGGCCGCCCGTGCTGCCCGACGCCGAGAATCTTGCCGGTCATACGCCGACCAAGGTCGTGCTGCACGCGATTCTCGATGCGTTGGCCGAGACCGTTGCGGACGCACGGAACCGGTTGATCGACCTCTCGAGACTCGCCTCGGACGATCATCGGTTGCTCAACCAGATACTGGGCGAGGGCGAAGTGGGTGCGAGGGTCGAGGGCGAGTACGAGGCTCTGATCCAGGAGTCTGTTTTCGCCGGGGTGTGGCACGTCGTGACGCGTACAGCGGATTATATCGAGGTCGGCGATGCGCCCGGCGTGCTGGTCAAGGCGGCACGGCACGAGGCGCAGGAACTGCGCATGCCGGAATCGATTCCCGACGAAGTGATGAATGCGCCGTCGATACTCACGGAACTACACGATCAGGTAAACGTGTGGCAACCTGGTGCGTTGCCACACGTGGTGAATCTGACGCTTCTGCCCCTGTCCGGACGCGACGTGGATTTTCTCGACAGCACGCTGGGCCAGGGCGATGTAACGGTACTGTCGCGCGGCTACGGAAACTGCCGGATCAGCGCAACCCGCACGCGTTGCTGCTGGCGCGTGGTTTACTTCAATTCCGAAGATGCGATGATTCTGAACACGATCGAGGTCACGGATCTGCCGGAAGTCGTGCGCGCGGCACCTGACGATTTGCGCGACTCGCACGAGCGGCTCGTCGAGGTGCTGAGCTGGGTGGAGCAGGCATGAGCGGATCCATTCCGAGCGGCTTCGAAGGCAGCTACCGCGGCGATCTCGAGCGCCTGCCGGAGACCACGAAGCTCGAGTGCAAGATCTGCTGGTGGGTTTACGATCCGGCAGTGGGCGATCCGGTCTGGCAGATTCCGCCCGGCGTGCCGTTCTCGGCGCTCCCGCCGCATTGGCGCTGTCCGAATTGCGATGGCGACGCCGATCAGTTCATGGTGCTGCGCTAGCGGTGGTACGGGAGGAGATCATGCAAGGCATGTCTATGCAGAGGGCCGGCGGCGATGCGGCAGACCCGCAACTCGCCGCCCGTGTCGCTGTGCTCGAACACGCCTTCACGACGATCGCCCACGAGCGGATGGCGGGCTTGCCAGTGCTGAATCCGAATCTTTCGGTCGAGGCCATCGGCTTCGAACGCGTGGCCGGCGCAGCCGACGAGGCAGGTCATGCTCTGGGCATACTCGCTACGCCGTGGTTCATGAGTCTGGTCTGGCTGCCACTGTCGCCGTCGGTCGCCGGTCGCGCAGACGGCGGCGTGCCGGCGGTGTCTCCTGACCAGGTCGGTCCGCGGACCTTTGGCGAACACACATTCGACTTCATGCCGAACTGGCAATCCGGTCTCGGCGCGTTCGAGTCGTGTTCGCTGGTTTCGCCGATGGACGAGTTCGCGAGTCAAGCCGATGTGCGCGCGATAGCCGTCGAAATTCTGCGTGTTCTGCGCACGGCTCGGGACCGTCAGGATGTCTCGCCCCAACGAACGCCGGCACGTATGGCTGGTGCGCCGCTGGATCGGCGCCGCTTCCTGTTCGGCGGACTGAGTGCGGCCGAAGGGATCAAGACATGACGATGCAAAGCGCGCTGAGCGGCTCGCTCGCGATTTATCCCGGTTGTGTGCCGGCCATTTCGGGCCAGCGGCCGATGCTGGCCGAGCGCATCCTGTCGGGCAAGCCGGCCGGGTTCGCGCTGCGCCTGCTGCCGCAGTTGTATGCGCTATGCGGCGAGGCGCACAGGTTGTGTGCGACCTTGGCGGTGAACGCAGCGCTCGGTCTGTCCGACTCTGCAAGCGGCGAGCACGCCGAGCGGCTGGCCGATGAAACGGCACGCGAGCATATCCGGCGGATCTGGCTGGACTGGCCGATTCGCCTGTCGTCGTCGAGCGCCGTGATGGCGGCGGGATTCGGATTGAGCGAACTGGCGCGCTGTGCGCTGTTGAAGCCGGCAGGCACGCGCGACGAGGCGGCGGGGCACTGGGTCGAGGAATGCATGCTCGGTACGACAGTCGGAAACTGGCTCGCGGGCTGGCAGGACGATCCGGGCGGCTGGCTCGACGCATGGAGCCGGCGCAGCGATGTCTGGCCGGCCCGCTTGCTGGCCCGATGCCGGGAGCATGCGCAGCTGACCGGCGCGGCCCGGCCTTTGGCGGTGCATGCGGACCCCGTAGCGCTGCGCGAACTGGCTCGCGAGATCGAGGCATCCGCAAGCTTTGCAAGCGAGCCGGTCTGGAATCACGTCGCATGCGAAACCGGTTGTTGGACGAGACTCGGTACGAATGTTCGTGGCATCGTGTTCGATACGGCATGGTTGCGTCTTGGTGCGCGTATTGCCGAGCTGGCCGGCTTGATGGTGATGCCGCGTGATCCGGCACGGTCTGCGGAAGCGTTGCAATGCGGGGCACTGCGTATCGAGCCGGGGCAGGCACTAGGCTGGTGCGAGATGGCGCGCGGGCTGTTGCTGCACTGGGTTCGCGTGCGCGAGACGCAGCACGGGCCGGTTATCGACGGGTACCGGATCGTCGCGCCGACCGAATGGAATTTTCATCCGCGCGGGGCGCTCGCGCGCACGCTCGAGGGTCTTGGGCCCGTTGAGGGTGCCGTTGACCGGCAGCGCATCGGCGCGCTCGTCGCGGCTTACGATCCCTGTGTGGCCTACACGGTCGAATACGCTCACGATGTTCGGCAGGTGTGCGATGCATGAAGTAGGCCTAGCCGGTGGTATTCTCAGGGTGGTCGAACAGACCGCCGAGCGCGAGCGTTTCCGCCTTGTGGTGCAGCTGCGGCTTGAAGCGGGCCGGTTCTGCGCGGTCGATGTGCGCGCGCTGCGTTTCGCGCTTGAGGCGATCGCGCCGGGAACTCTGCTTGAAGGGGCCGAGATTCTGATCGACGAAGCCCCGGGTCGGGCGTGGTGCTGGACCTGCGAGATCGAGGTGGCGCTCATGCAGCGCGGCGACAGCTGTCCGAACTGCGGTGGCTATCGATTGCAGGCTCGGGCAGGTACGGAGTTACGCGTGATTGATATGCGGGTAGAAGATTAGTGCGCGCATCGAGCGCACTGGCGGGATCATTCGACAGGAGAGGGATATGTGTGTCGTATGCGGTTGCGGTACGGGGGCGCAAGGCGCCGGGCAGGCTGTTGACACTGTAGGCGAAAGCGGGCATGAGCATGGGTCGGACCTTCTGCATTTCGGTCAGGGACCCGCCCGCGTGTCGGTGCCCGGCATGAGCCAGGAGCGGGCGATCCGGGTCGAGCAGGATGTGCTCGGCGAGAACAATCGTTATGCCTCGGCCAACCGCCGGCATTTCGAGGCACATGGCGTGATGGCCTTGAATCTTGTGTCGAGTCCGGGTGCGGGCAAGACCACCTTGCTGTGCACGACGATCGAGGCCCTGCGGCGCCGCACGGATCTGGCAGTCGCCGTGATCGAAGGCGATCAGCAGACAAGTCTGGACGCGCAGCGGATCCGTGACTCGGGCGCGCCGGCGATTCAGGTCAATACCGGCAAGGGGTGTCATCTGGATGCGCAGATGGTGGCCGAGGCATTCGACAGACTGCCGCTGCATGCGGGTGCCCATGACGCGCATCATCACAATCATCATGACGGTGGTCACAACCATAGCCACAGCCACGAACATCACCCTCACGCGGATCATGATCATGGCAGCGTGTTGTTTATCGAAAACGTCGGGAATCTAGTGTGTCCTGCGATGTGGGATCTCGGCGAAGCGGCAAAGGTTGTGATCCTGTCGGTGACCGAGGGCGAGGACAAGCCGCTGAAGTACCCCGACATGTTCGCGGCGGCGCGCCTGATGATCCTGAACAAGACGGATCTGCTGCCGCATGTGCGCTTCGACGTCGAGCGCTGCCTCGACTACGCGCGACGCGTGAATCCCGAACTCGAAGTACTGCAGCTGTCGGCCCAGACCGGCGAGGGGCTCGATGCATGGGTCGACTGGATCGTGGCCGTGCACGCCGGTATACAAGGGAACGACGCCGACGTCGCAGCGCGCTTGCGTGCCGAGCGTATCGCGGCGCTCGAACATGAACTCGCGCATTTGCGCGAACAGGGCGATGCACAGCGGAGTCCGTCATGTGCCTAGCCCTGCCTGCACGGGTACTCGAACTGCAGCCGGGCGAACAGGGTGTGGTCGAACTGAACGGGGTGCGCAAGACCGTGTCGCTGGGACTTGTGCCCGATACCCGGCCCGGCGATTACGTGATCGTGCATGTCGGTTATGCGATCGGCAAGATCGATCCGGCCGAGGCCGAGCGCACGTTGCAGATGTTTGCCGAGATCGACGGGATCACCGAACCGGCCTCAGGGGCCGGCTCGGCAGGACTGGAATCTTCACGTCAGCCGAACCCAGCATGAAATATATCGACGAGTTCCGCGACGGCGAGATCGCGCAGCATATCGCGGCACAGATTCGCGCACATGCCGGTGCAAACCGGCAATACAGCTTCATGGAGTTTTGCGGCGGTCATACGCATGCGATCTCGCGCTATGGCATTGCCGGGCTGCTGCCCGATAACGTCAACATGATTCATGGCCCGGGTTGCCCGGTCTGCGTGCTGCCGGTCGGCCGAATCGACCTGGCATTGCAGCTCGCGCTCGAGCGCGACGTGATCCTCTGTACCTATGGCGATACGATGCGGGTGCCGGCGTCGGCCGGCATGTCCCTGAGCCGCGCCAAGGCGCTCGGTGCCGATATCCGCATGGTTTATTCGGCAGCAGATGCACTGAAGCTGGCCCGGCGCCATGCCGATCGCGAAGTTGTGTTCCTCGCGATCGGTTTCGAAACCACCACGCCCCCGACCGCGATAGTGATTCGCGATGCACGGGCGGCCGGCGTGACCAATTTCAGCGTGCTGTGCTGCCATGTCCTTACGCCATCGGCGATCACGCACATCGTCGAGTCGCCCGAAACGGGCGCGCTCGGCCTTGCGCCGCTCGACGGCTTCGTCGGTCCGGCGCACGTGAGTATCGTGATCGGTACCGCACCGTACGAACGCTTCGCGCACGAATACGCAAAACCGGTCGTGATCGCGGGCTTCGAGCCGCTCGACGTGATGCAGGCCATTCTGATGCTGATCAGGCAGGTCAACAGTGGCCGGGCCGAAGTCGAGAACCAATTCACCCGAGCCGTGACGCGTGACGGCAATCTGCATGCGCAGAACCTGATGTCCGAGGTTTTCGAATTGCGCGATTCCTTCGAATGGCGTGGCCTCGGCGAGGTTCCACACAGCGCATTGCGGATTCGCGCCGAATACGGCCAGTTCGATGCCGAACGGCGTTTCGATCTCAGCTATCGCCGGGTGCCCGACAACAAGGCCTGCGAATGCGGCGCGATCTTGCGCGGCGTGAAGAAGCCGGTCGACTGCAAGTTGTTTGGTACGGTCTGTACCCCGGAGAATCCGATGGGTTCGTGCATGGTGTCCAGCGAAGGCGCTTGCGCCGCACATTATTCGTTTGGCCGCTTCAGGGACATCCCGGTGGTGGTGGCATGAGCGACAAGCGTAACGATCGTCCCGGCGGCTATGTCCGGCCGCTGAATCTGAAGCAGGGCCGTGTCGAAATGGGGCATGGCGCGGGCGGGCGAGCTTCCGCGCAGCTGATCGAGGAGTTGTTTGTCGCGGCGTTCGATAACGACTGGTTACGACAAGGCAATGATCAGGCCGCATTCGGAGTGCCTGCGGGCGCGCGCATGGTGATGTCGACGGATGCGCATGTTGTGTCGCCACTGTTTTTCCCGGGCGGCGATATCGGCAGTCTGTCGGTGCACGGCACGATAAACGACGTGGCCATGTCCGGCGCGCAACCGCTGTACCTGGCCGCGAGCTTCATCATCGAGGAAGGCTTAGAGCTCGCCGAGCTCAAGCGTATCGTGCATTCGATGGCGGCCGCGGCGCGCGCGGCCGGCGTGCCAGTCATCACGGGCGATACCAAGGTTGTCGAGCAGGGCAAGGGCGACGGGGTGTTCATCACCACCACCGGGGTCGGTGTTGTGGCGCCCGACATCCACGTGGATGGTGCTGCTGCCCGGCCCGGCGACGCGATCATCGTGTCGGGCAGCATCGGCGAACATGGCATGGCGATCATGTCGAAGCGCGAATCGCTCGAATTCGACAGCGAGATTCGCTCCGACAGCGCCGCGCTGCACGGGCTCGTCGCGGCCATGCTGGCTGCCGTTCCCGGCGTACGGGTGCTGCGCGATCCGACCCGCGGCGGGCTCGCGACCACGCTTAACGAAATCGCCTCGCAGTCCGGCGTCGGCATGACACTCGATGAAGCCGCGATTCCGATCTTGCCCGAGGTCGAGGCGGCCTGCGAGCTGCTTGGCCTGGACCCGCTCTATGTCGCGAACGAGGGCAAGCTGGTCGCGATCTGCGCGGCCGACGATGCCGCACGCCTGGTCGGGGTCATGCGCGCCCACCCGCTGGGTACGCGCGCGCAGCGGATCGGTATCGTGACCGAAGACCCTAACTGCTTCGTGCAGATGAAAACGAAGTTCGGCGGCACGCGCATGGTCGACTGGCTTTCGGGCGAGCAACTGCCGCGCATCTGCTAGCCTCGTACCGACGCAAAGTGTACTTCGGTTGGAACAGCCCTCGACAATTGCAGCAGCAATAGCACTAGCAACATTAATAGTCCGCACATGCCCAACATGCAGCCAGCCGTTCTGGTGGTTGACGACGAGGTCCACTCGCTCGATGCGATCCGGCGCACACTGGAAGAGACATTTCCGATCCTGACGGCCAGTTCGGCAGACAGGGCGAAGGAGATACTCGACCAGCGGTCGGTATCGGTGGTCCTGTGCGACCAGCGCATGCCGGGCCTGACAGGGGTCGAGTTTCTCAAGCAGGTACGCGAGCGCTGGCCGCATATCGTGCGCATCATCATCTCCGGGTACACCGATCTCGAAGACGTGATCGCAGGTATCAACGATGCCGGCATCTATTGCTACATCCAGAAGCCGTGGGCGCCGGATCATCTGCTGGCCACGATCCGTCAGGCCGTCGACACGCAGGGTCTGCGCGGCGATCTGCAGCGGCTCGATCTGGAACTGCGCTCGAGCCCGAGCGTGCTGCTGCAGCGCCGTAGCGAGAAGATGGCGCGGGTGCGAGACGAATTCAGTTTCGAACGCATCGTGCGCGCGCCGGGCAGTCCGGTCGATCCGGTCTGCGAGGTCGCCGCGCGGGTGGCCCGCTACGATCTGCCGGTCCTGGTGCAGGGCGAATCCGGTACCGGCAAGGAACTGCTCGCGCGCGCGATCCATTATGCGAGCCCGCGCGCAGACCAGGCCTTTGTCGTGGAAAACCTCGCATCCATTGCGGACCCCCTGATCGAATCGGAGTTGTTCGGTCACAAGCGCGGGGCGTTCACGGGGGCGTACGAAGATCATATCGGCCTGTTCCAGCGCGCCGACGGTGGCACGGTCTTTCTCGACGAGATCGGCGACACGTCGCCGGCCCTGCAGGTCAAGCTGCTGCGTGTGTTGCAGGAGGGCGAGGTCCGGCCGGTGGGATCGACCCGGACTCTGCAGGTCGACGTGCGCTTGATCGCGGCGACCCATCGCGATCTGGAAACGGCGGTCCGTGAAGGCCGTTTTCGTGAAGATCTATACTACCGGCTGGCCGGCATCACGTTGGCCATGCCGCCGCTGCGCGAGCGTCCGGGCGATCTGCCGGCGATCGCCGCGCGTTTGCTCGAGCAGGCCGCGCGCGATCTGGGCCGTGAAGCGTTGACATTCTCGGCGGATGCATTGAGCACGCTGGTGACCTATCCGTGGCCCGGCAACATCCGCGAGTTGCGCAATGAAATCTATCGCGCGGTGGTGCTCAGCGAAGACCACTGTATCCGGAGCACCGCCTTTTCGCGCAAGGTGCAGTATGGCCAGGTGGGCCAGACGGTGCCGGGCATGAACCATGGCATACCGGCAACCGGCACGCTGCAGGAGCGGCTCGATGCGATCGAGGCCGTGGTGCTGAAGGAAGCCTTGTTGCGCCACCGATGGAACAAGACCCGGGCCGCGCAGGAGCTCGGGCTGTCGCGCGTCGGGCTGCGACAAAAGCTGCTGCGTTTTCGCCTGGAGGAGAAATGACTGCTGCCTGTCATGACGCGGACCGCATCGATAATGCTGGGCACCTCGCGGTGCCACCGTCGTCCCGTACGCTGAATGTCCTGTGGCTGCAGTCCGGCGGCTGCGGAGGCTGCAGCATGTCGCTGCTCTGTGCCGATACGGTGGACTTTTACGGGGCACTCGATGGCGCCGGCGTGAGTCTGCTGTGGCATCCGTCCGTGTCGCTCGAAAGCGGTACCGAGTTGCTGCAGGTGCTCGATCGTTGCGTGAGCGGGGAGATCCCGCTTGACGTGCTGTGCATCGAGGGCTCGATGCTGCGCGGTCCGAACGGAACCGGACGCTTCCATCTGCTGGCCGGTACTGACGTGCCGATGATCGACTGGGTACGCCGTCTTGCTGCAGTCGCGCACCATACCGTGGCAATTGGCACCTGCGCGGCATTTGGCGGTGTGACTGCCGGCGGCTCCAATCCTACCGATGCATGCGGCCTGCAATACGACGGCGACGAGCCGGGCGGGCTGCTCGGCGTGGAGTTCCGCGGCCGGGGCGGACTGCCGGTGATCAATGTCGCCGGATGTCCGACCCATCCGGGCTGGGTCATTGATACGCTGATGCTGTTGTCGGCCGGCCTGCTGGACCGGAACGGGCTCGATACGCTGGGCCGCCCGCGTTTCTATGCGGACTATCTCGTCCATCATGGTTGCACGCGCAACGAATACTACGAATTCAAGGCGAGTGCCGAAAAGCCGTCCGATCTCGGTTGCATGATGGAAAACATGGGCTGCAAGGGAACCCAGGCGCATGCGGATTGCAATACGCGTCTGTGGAACGGTGCCGGCTCGTGCACGCGTGGCGGGTATGCGTGCATCAGCTGTACCGAACCCGGCTTCGAGGAACCCGGGCATCCGTTTCATGAAACGCCCAAGGTAGCGGGTATCCCGATCGGTCTGCCGACCGATATGCCGAAGGCATGGTTCGTCGCGCTTGCGTCGTTGTCGAAATCCGCCACGCCGAAGCGCGTGAAGATGAACGCGACTTCGGATCATGCGGTGATTGCGCCGGCGGTCCGCAAAAGCCGGCTCAGGTAGGAGCGCAGATGACGCGTCTGGTGGTGGGGCCGTTCAACCGGGTCGAGGGCGACCTCGAGGTTCAGCTCGAGGTCAGCGACGGCCAGGTCAGTTCTGCGCGCGTGAACGCAACCATGTATCGGGGTTTCGAACAGATCCTGCAGGGGCGTCATCCGTTCGATGCGCTGGTCTATGCGCCGCGCGTGTGCGGTATCTGCTCGGTATCGCAGTCGGTCGCCGCGAGTCGCGCGCTGGCCGAATTGTGCGGTGTCACCCCGCCCGATAACGGTATGCTCGCGATCAACCTGATGGCGGCGACCGAAAACCTGGCCGACCACCTGTCGCATTTCTATTTGTTCTTCATGCCCGATTTCACGCGTCCGGTCTATGCCGGGCGGCGCTGGCATGCCGATGCCGTTGAACATCTGGCCGCGCAACATGGAGGGCATCAGCGGCTCGCGATCGCGGCGCGTCAGCGCTGGTTCACCTTGATGGGCACGCTCGGCGGTAAGTGGCCGCATACCGAGTCGGTACAGCCGGGCGGTTCGTCGCGCGCGATCGAGCCGGCTGAGCAGATCCGGCTGCTGGCCAGTATCCGGGAATTCCGCCGGTTTCTCGAGAAGACCCTGTTTGCCGCGCCGCTTGAGCAGTTTGCCGGTCTGAACCGCGAAGCCGAACTGTGGGCCTGGCATGACTGCGCGCCAGCCGATGGCGATGTGCGCCGCTTCCTTGCGATCGTGCAGGATCTCGGGCTCGACCGGCTGGGCCGGGGGCCCGGCGTTTATCTGTCGTACGGTGCCTATCCGCGGGCCGGCGGCGGGTTTCATTTTGCACGCGGGGTGTGGCGCAGCGCGCAGACGCGCCTCGATGCATTCGATCTTGCCGCGATCCGCGAGGATGTGACCCATACCTGGCTCACGGGCGACGGAACCGCGAGACATCCGGCCGAAGGGCTGACGATACCCGAGCCCGACAAACCCGGTGCCTACACCTGGAACAAGGCGCCGCGGCTGGCCGGCGAGGTGGTCGAAACCGGAGCGCTGGCCCGTCAGCTTGCCGACGCACATCCGTTGATCCGGGATGCGGTGACGCGTTGCGGCGGTACGGTGTACACGCGGGTGCTTGCTCGGCTGCTCGAACTCGCGAGAGTGGTGCCATTGATGGAGAGCTGGATTCAGGCCTTGCAACCCGGCGAACCATACTGGCTGCCAGTGGACCTACCCGAACGTGGCATCGGCGCAGGGCTTACCGAGGCGGCTCGCGGCAGCCTCGGCCATTGGCTCACGGTGCGCGATGGCCGCATCGAAAACTATCAGATCGTCGCGCCGACTTCCTGGAACTTCTCCCCGCGCGATGATGCGGGGCGGCCAGGTGCGCTTGAGGGGGCGCTCGAAGGTGTGCCGGTTGGCGCGAACGAAACGGTGCCGGTCGCCGTTCAGCACGTGGTGCGCTCGTTCGACCCGTGCATGGTCTGCACGGTGCATTGACCATGCCAAACAAGCGAGCCGCTAACCGGCACCCTCCTAAGCATGCCGCCAGCGACCTGGGCGCCATGGTGCCGGCCGAGCCCGAAGGTATCGACGATACGGCCTGGCTTGGCGTGATCCATAAGATGGACGAGGTCTATGCGCAGTTGGTGCGCGATGAAATTGCGCTCGAGGAGAAGAACAGCGAACTCGAGCAATCGCAGCAGTTCATCTTCAGCGTGCTGTCGTCGATGTCGGACGTCCTGATCGCGTGCAATTGCAAGGGCGAGATCCAGCAGACCAACGATGCATTGTGCCAATTGGTGCAGATGGCAGACAAGCAATTGCGGGGTCAATCGATCTACACGCTGCTGGCCGATGATCAGAGCGCCGCGAAGGTACGCAGTGTGATCGGGAGCGGCGCGCGAACCGCGGCGGGCCATGTGGTCGAGCTGAACCTCGCCGATGCGGCGGGCAGGGCGGTACCTGCCGAGGTCAGCTGCACGCCGCGTCTCGGACCGCGTGGCAGATGCGTCGGTTATGTATTCGTGGGGCGGCCGATGGGCGAGCTCAAGGCGGCTTACCATCAGCTGCGCGAAGCCCACGAGGAATTGAAACAGACCCAGCAGCAGCTGCTGCATGCAGAAAAGCTTGCTTCGATGGGGCGACTAGTGGCAGGTATTGCTCACGAGCTGAATAACCCGATCAGTTTCGTGCTCGGCAATCTGCACGCGCTGAAACGCTATAGCGAACGCCTGGCGATCCATGTGGAAGCGCTGCAGGAGGGCCATGACGCGGCCGCGCTCGAGCAGCAACGCCGTGACCTGCGGATCGACCATATCCTTGAGGACCTGCCTTCGCTGATCGATGCGACGCTGCAAGGCGCGCAACGTACCGCCGATGTTGTGCAGGGGCTCAAGCGCTTCTCGGCGGTCGACCGTGACGAACACCGGCGCTTCGATCTGAACGACGTGATCGAGCGCGCGGTCCTGTGGGTCACGCGCGGCACCGCGCCGGCGTTCGACGTGCAGTGCGAGTTGCTGCCTGCGTGTTATGTGATGGGTAGCAGCGGGCAGATGCTGCAGGTCATCATGAATCTGATCCAGAATGCCTACGATGCTGCCTCGTGCAAGAACGTGCGTGCGCCGATGCTGGCGATTCGCGCGCAGCACGCCGATGGTCGCGTGGTGCTGAGCTTTCACGATAACGGCCCCGGTATCGCCGATGAACATCTGGCCCACGTGTTCGATCCGTTTTTTAGCACCAAGCCAGTCGGCAAGGGTACCGGGCTCGGGCTGTCGATCAGCTACGGGATCGTCGAGCGGCATGGCGGCCATCTAGCGGCGCGCAACCATCCGGACGGCGGCGGCGAATTCTTGCTCGAGCTGCCTCTGGCGGACAGCGACTCGCGCGATTTGCGCGAGCTGGGCAAGCAGTAGGAGCGGTTACGAACTAACGTCCGGTTCGTCGAAGCGTTTCCAGCGGTACACGGCGGCCGAGCATAGCCAGATGACGACGAATACCCCGATGATCACATAGCCGATCATGCCGAAGTTGTCGTTGAGGCTGCCGATCAGATCCCAGAACCGGCCGGAGAGTTGCAACTGGTCGCCGATCAGACCGAGGCCTTCGATGCCGCCGACGATAAGCGCAACCACGACCGAAATGGTGGTAATCGTGATGTTGTAGTAAAGCTTGCGGACCGGTTTGACGAAGGCCCAGCCATACGCGCCCAGCATCAGGATGCTGACGGTCGTGTCGGTCAGCGTCATGCCTGCTGTGAACAGCACGGGAAACACAAGGATCGACCAGATCGGCAGGCCTTGCGCGGCACTTGCAGCAGAAATGCCGAGCAGTCCGACCTCGGTTGCGGTATCGAAGCCGAGCGCGAACAGGAAGCCGAGCAGATACATGTGCCAACTGCGTGTGATCAGGTGGAACAGCGGCTTGACGATGCGCGACAGGAAGCCTCGATTGGCCAGGAGCAGATCGAGATCTTCGTCGTTATAGGGTGAGCCGCGCCGGACCCGGCCGAAGGCGCGGACCGTCGACGCCAGAATCAGCAGGTTCATCACGGCAATCGCGAACAGGAAGAAGGTCGATACGAGGGTGCCGATGACGCCGCCAATCTCCTGGAAGCCAGCCATGCGACTCTTCATGGCCAGCGCAGTGGCGGCGATGCCAACCGAGGCGAGCACGACGATCGTCGAGTGGCCGAGCGAGAAAAACAGTCCGGCCGTGGTCGGGCGTTTTCCGGCTTGCATGAGCTTGCGCGTGACGTTGTCGATGGCAGCGATGTGATCGGCGTCGACTGCATGTCGCAAACCGAATGACCAGGCCAGCAGGCTGGTGCCCATCAGCAGCGGGTAGTGGTGAAATGCGGCGAACGCCCAAAGCCAGGCACCGACATTGAATGCGATCAGCAGTGCATAGAGGCCGCCGATCTTTTGCCGCAACGAGCCTGATGCGTTCCCAAACAATGCCTTGATCAGGTCAGTCACGGCTGGTCTCCAACTGTTTCGGTATGCGTAAGGTTTATCACTCTAGCCGCCGTGTTGCAGCGAGGTCATTTTGATTATATTACACGTTATAAAAAAACATCATGTTCAAAAGTGATGCGATACCATCGCCACGTCAAATGCAGGAGGAGTCATGCGGCGCATTACGTCACGATCATCGCCAGTATTGTGCGGACGCGCCCGTAAAGTGGTTGCCTGAATGCTGAACGCAGCTCCGTATCATTCCGCGCGACTGCGGATCCGTGTAACCGGCGTGGTGCAGGGCGTCGGCTTCCGCCCGTTCGTGTATCGGCTGGCAACGACACGGCGCCTATGCGGCTGGGTGTTGAACGATCCCGACGGCGTATTGCTGGAAGTCGAAGGTGCTGCACACGTACTGTCTGATTTTGTCGCCGCGCTGCAATCGGAGTTGCCACCGCTGGCCCGGATCACGTCCTTGCAGTCCGAGGCCGTGACGCCATTGCGCGATGATGCCGAAAGCTTCGCGATTCGCGAAAGCAAGTACAGTGGCAGCCGGCTGGCGCTGATGCCGATCGATTCCTGCATGTGCGATGCGTGTCTTGCCGAGATGCGCGATCCGGCCAACCGGCGCTATCGCTATCCATTCATCAACTGCACGAATTGCGGGCCGCGCTATTCGTTGATCGACGCGATTCCGTATGATCGCGCGAATACGACGATGCGCGATTTTCCGATGTGTGCAGCGTGCGAGGCTGAATACAACGATCCGTCTAATCGGCGTTTCCATGCACAGCCCAATGCCTGTCCGGTATGCGGCCCGCAGCTCGCCTTGCACGATGCAGACGGCCGCCTGGCGGAGGGGGATGAAGCCATGGTCGCTACGCTCGAGGCGCTAGGCGCGGGGCTGACGGTCGCGGTCAAGAGCGTCGGCGGTTTCCATCTGGTTGTGGATGCGCGCAACCGCGCGGCAGTGGCACGTTTGCGCGAACGCAAGAGGCGTCCGTCGAAGCCGTTCGCGCTGATGGTTTCAAGCGTGAATGCAGTGCGCGAGTATGCCAGTTGTAGGGAGGACGAAGCACGATGGCTGACCTCGACTGGCCGGCCGATCGTACTGCTGCGCAAGCTCGATGGCGGCGATCTTGCCGACAATATTGCCCCGCGCAATCCGAATCTGGGATTCATGCTGCCTTCGGCGCCGCTGCACGAGTTGCTGCTAGGCGATCCGGCATTGCCGGTACTGGTGATGACGAGCGGCAACGTATCGGGCCATCCGATTGCCTATCGCAACGAGGAGGCTCTGGCGCGGTTGTTCGAGGTGTGTGATCGGGTGTTACTGCACAACCGCGACATCTCGGTCCGTATCGACGATTCCGTGGTCCGCTGCTCGAGTCATCCGGACCTGCCGGAGCCGCAGATCAGCTTTCTGCGGCGGGCACGCGGATTCGCGCCATATTCGATCGAGACCGCTCAGCCGCTCGCGCCGGTACTGGCATATGGTGCCGAATTGAAGACGACGGTTGCACTGGCGGGACCGGGCCGCGTTTATGTCAGCCAGCATGTCGGCGATCTGAGCAATGACGAGACCTTGCGTTCGCATCAAGGGATCGCAGCACACCTTGCTGATCTGTATGCGCTTGCGCCCGAGTTGGCAGCATGTGACCTTCATCCCTCGTTTCATTCCACGCGGTTGGCGGCGCTTGCGTACGCGCGCTGTGAGCAGGTGCAGCATCATCATGCGCACATGGCGGCCTGCATGGCCGAAAACGGACTCGCCGGGCCGGCGATCGGCGTGATCTTCGATGGTACGGGTTACGGTCCGGACGGAACGATCTGGGGCGGCGAGTTCTTTGTGGGCGATGCGCTCGAGGTCAGGCGCACCGGCCATTTGCGCCCGCTGTCGCTGCTCGGTGGCGACAAGGCCGTGCGTGAGCCGGTGCGTACTGCGCTTGCGCTTGCGCTCGAATCGTTTGATGGCGATGTGGCTGTGCTGAGTCAGGTGCCGGTGCTCGCTGCACTGGAGAAGCAGGCGCGGCAGGTCTATACGAAGATGTGGCAGAACCATATCAACGTCACGCGTGCGACCAGTATGGGACGCCTGTTCGATGGGGTAGCCGCACTGACTGGAATCTGCACGAAGGCGGAATATGAGGCGCAAGGGCCGATCGAACTCGAGGGATTACTCGGGCGCGATCTCGCGATGAGCGAGCCGTATGAGTATGGGACAGATGAGTCCGCTGACGTGGATTTCGAACTCGACTATCGGCCGCTCGTCCGGCAGATTGTTGCCGATGTCTCGGCCGGGGTTGCACCGGCAACGATCAGCCGGCGCTTTCATTCCACGTTAGTGCATGCGATTGCCGCACTGTGCGGGCGTCTGCGCGATACGTATTCGCTGGATACCGTGGTGTTGAGCGGCGGCGTGTTCGTGAACGAGTTTCTGCTGGTGAATTCGCTGCTCGAATTGCGGCGGACCGGGTTCGACGTTCACTGCCATCGCGAGGTGCCGACCAATGACGGTGGTATTGCGCTAGGACAGGTGGTTGTGGCGAGTGCGCGATGCCGCGAGTGACGAGATTAGCTTACCGTAAGTCAGTATGATTTTCCATGAGGCAGGGGCTGGCCTGGCGTGGGGTATTCAACGCGGGTTAGCATTGCTGCCAGAGCCGCATGGGTGGGCATGGGCCGGCACCCCTGCAGGCTCGGTGCGACGTGATGCTGGCAGCCGTCGAGCAGCGCTTCGGCACGACGCAGGCCGCGCAGCCCATCGAATGGCTCTCGGACAACGGCTCGACCTACATCGACCACCGCACGCGCAGCTTCGCCCGTGAGTTGGGTCTGGAGCCGTTGACCACCCCCGTTCGCTCGCCGCAGAGCAACGGTCTGGCCGAGTCGTTCGTTAAAACGATGAAGCACGATTACGTTGCCTTTATGGATAAGGCAATGCTGAACAAGTCCACCATCGGCGAGGTTTAGCCGTTATAGATTGGTGGACGCGACCCGAGAAAGGAAAGCGACGATGAAGCAGCAGACGCTGGCGATGGCCGCCGATCAAGGTGCGGGCTTCGAAACGAAGCGCAAACGTACGCGGCGGGACGAGTTTCTGGACACGATGAACCGGATCGTGCCGTGGTCGGCGTTGTGTGCGCTGGTCGAGCCGTACTACCCGAGGCGCGGCAACGGACGCCCGCCGATTGGCCTGGAGCGCAGGCTGCAGATTCACTTCATCCAGCATTGGTTCAATCTGGCCGACCTCGCCTGTGAGGAAGCGCGGTACGACAGCACGAGCCTGCGCCGCTTCGTGGGCATCGACTTGGGCGGTGAAGCCATGCCGGATGCAACAACGATGCACAAATTCCGGCACCTGCTCGAGAAGCACAAGCTCGGCGAGCAGATCTTTGCGGAGATGGGGCGGGTGCTGCAAGCCAGCGGCATGAAGCTCAATAGCGGCACGATCGTCGATGCCACCCTGATCGGGGCATCGGGCTCGACGAAGAATGAACAGAAGGCGCGCGATCCCGAGATGCGTCAGACAAAGAAGAATGGCAATTGGCATTTCGGCATGAAGCTGCACATCGGGGTCGACAGTCGGAGCGGCCTGGCTCACAGCGCGGTGGTGACGGCGGCCAATGTCCACGACAAGCATGCGATACCGCAACTGCTGCATGGGCAGGAGCAACGCGTCTACGGTGACAATGCCTACGCGAGTCAGAAGGCACTGATTCATGGGAAGGCCCCCAAAGCGCGCGACTTCACGAATCAGCGCACGCGTCGCAACGGCGTAGTCGACGAGGTGGCGCGCCGCAAGAACCGCAACAAGTCGAGGATCCGGGCCCGCGTCGAACACGTATTCGCCGTGGTCAAGCGGCTTTGGGGCTTCACGAAGGTACGCTATCGCGGGCTCGCGAAGAATGCGAACCGCGCCTTTGTCACCTTGGCGCTGGCCAATGTCTATCTGTGCCGCAGACACTTGCTGGCACAGGTACGCCCGTAACGGGCGAAAACCGGTCTCTTGGCCCGCTGGCAAGGGGCCGGGAGCATCGAGCGGCATCCAGTATGAACGAAAACGACCAGGAGACGCTTCGGTCATGATCAGTTTGCTTCGAACTCTTGACGACATCATGAATGCAACCCCTTGTTCAGCATTGCCTTAACGGTGTCCGACTGTCCTGACCTACAGGGTCAAACCTCAACCGCGCCCGCCTCTGCATCAAAACCGTTTTTGCCAGGCCGCCGCCGCGTTGATCTGCGAGTGGGTCACCTTTATCGGCACGGAGGTGTTGGGCTGACTCGTGTTCGTCAAGGTCTTCTGCAATGCGAATGATATGCCAAGGTCGATCTTGCTGTTTTGGCTGAACGCATAAGAGACGCCGCCGGTCAGGGTCGTGGTCGGGATGGCGGGAATGACGGCCAACAGCATATTGTTGGGTATGGCTTCCTGCGCATAATGGAAGCCCGCACGGAACGCGAGGCTCGCGTTGTAGCGGTACTCCGCCCCCACGCCAAACACGTTGATGTCACGGTAGTTCTGCGGCAGCGACAGGTTCAGGTTCGCCCCCGTGCCCGACTGTACGAAGCTCACGTTGATGTCCTTGAACACGCTCGCGAGAAACACGCGCTGATAGTCGGCCGAAACGCTCCAGTGATCGTTGAACCGGTGGCTAATACCTGCCGTGAACTGCGCGGGCATTTCGAAGCTGTGGACCGTGATCTGACCGTCGAGCGGGATGTTTCCGGCAACGGAACTCACTGCCGACAACGTTGCATGGCCGCCCAGATCGCCAACGTGCGTCTTGAAGTTGTAGGCCAGGCCAAACACGGTGTCCGGCGTGAGGCGATACGTGAGGCCCAGCTTGCCGCCGATCCCCCAGGCATCGGCGCCTCCGCCCACGATTCCGTTATGCGCGAAGTTGATATACCCGCCCGACAGGCCTGGCACGCTGGCGAGCGCGGGCAGCAGCGTGCCCGACGCGCGGTGCTGGGCCGCGAGCGTACCGATCTGCGAGGCATCCAGCAGCATGCCGAGATTCAGCGAGGTCCAGACTGCGTCGAGCGAGCCGCCGACCGTCAGCTTGTCCGTGACGTCGTAAGACATGGCAAACGGAATGCGCAACACCAGGAGACGCGAAAAATTGTCGAAGCCGGTGTTGATGCCGTTGGTGGTCGTGCGCGACAGAAAGCTGCTGCCGCCGTACTGCGTGCCGAGTCCCCCTCCCGCGAAGGCACCCACGCCGAATGCATACTTCCCGGCCCGATACACGAATGCGGCTTCGGGCGCGAAGTAGGGGCCGTTGTTGTTGCCGTGATTGCCCGAGCTTGCCGATTCGCCCGTCGCCATATCGGTGGTTTTGATGTCGGGCATCACGACATTGGGCGGCGACAATTGTCTTGGCCGGTCGTTGACGATTGTTTTGGCCGGTGGTGAGGAGTTGGAGGCGGCGTAGCCGCCGGAGACGACGAACCACCGGCGGCGCCAGGTCGACGGGGCTTTAGGATGGGCTGATCGAAGCTTAAATAAAAAGCGGTCAGCTCATGTCTGGAACCCGCATTACCGACCAACAGGTTCGTCTCTACATGAACAAGCGCAAACACCATCCGCAGGAAGTCGCGGCCGCCAAGACCGGTATCAGCGTGCGTACGGCACGCCGCATCGAGCGCGATGCCACGTTGCCCTCCCAGAAGCCGCGTCAATCATGGCGGACCCGCCCTGATCCCTTCGTCGACGTATGGGACAGCGAAGTCGTACCACTGCTGCGCAACGCGCCCAACCTGATGGGCATCACGGTCCTGCGCAAGCTGCAGGATGATCACCCGGATCGATATCCCGATAGCATGCGTCGCACGCTGGAGCGACGTATCCGCCAGTGGCGGGCACTCGAAGGGCCTAGCCTGGAGGTGTTCTTCCCCCAGGAGCATCAGCCCGGCGTGCGCGGACTGTCGGACTTCACCGATATGAGCAAGCTGTGCGTGACGATCGGCGGCGCCCCGTTTGGCCACCGCCTGTATCACTTCGTACTGGCGTTCTCGCGCTGGGAGTATGCGAACGTTGTTGAGGGTGGCGAGAGTTTCGAGGCCCTCGCTGCGGGATTGCAGAACGCGCTATGGCAGGCGGGCGGCAGCCCGCACGAACATCGCTCTGACAGCCTGTCGGCCGCCTTCAAGAACTTGCAGGAGCAGGACGACTTAACGACGCGTTATGCGGCGTTACTCGACCATTACGGCATGGAGGGCACGCGCAATAACCGCGGGCTGGGCCACGAGAACGGCAGCGTGGAATCCTCGCACCGGTATCTGAAGGAAGCGGTCGACCAGGCTCTGATGCTGCGCGGCCATCGCGACTTCGCTGACCGGGCGGCTTACGATGAATTCATCCGTGAGGTGGTGATGCGCCGGAACCGGCGCAACGCCGCGGCGTTTCGCATTGAGCGCACACAGTTGCAGGATTTGCCTGAACGCCGTACCACTGACTTCGTCGAGGAAGAGGCGCTCGTGACCCGTTGCAGCACGTTCACCGTGCGCGGCATCCTGTACAGCGCGCCGTCGCGCCTGATCGGCCACCGCCTGAAGGTGCGTCTCTACGGTGACCGGCTCGACTGCTATCTGTCGGGCGCGCTGGTGCACAGTACGCCGCGAGGCTCCCGTGCCGCCGACAACCGCCACGCACTGGATTACCGTCACTTCATTGACTCTCTCAAGCGCAAGCCTCAGGCGTTCAGGGGACTTGCGTTTCGCGACGCGCTGTTTCCGCGCGATGCCTACCGCCGGACCTGGGAGCGGCTGGAGGCGCAACTGACGCAACGTCAGGCATGCAAGACCATGGTGGGGTTGCTCGAACTTGCAGGGCACCACGGCGTTGAAGCGTTGCTGGCGCAGCGGCTTGATGCGTTGCTCGTAGTCGGCGAACTGCCCGACCTGAAACAGTTGCGCGACGAATTCGCTCCGCGTGAGGCGCTGTGTCCCGAGGTGGTGGTCGAGATGCCTCCCATCGCAGTCTATGACGAACTGCTCGACAAGGCGGCCGCATGAACGCACCCGCCTATGAGAACGGTCGTCTGGCCCTCATGCTCAACGAGCTGCGCCTGCCGACGATCGGCAGGTTGTGGCCCGAGTTCGCGGAACGCTCTGACAAGGAAGGCTGGCAGGCTTCACGGCTGCTCGGCGCATTGCTCGAGCACGAACTGGCCGAGCGCGCCAAACGACGCATCGAGCGCCACCGAACCGAGTCGCATCTGGACCCGACCAAGACACTTGCTACCTTCGACTTCGGCATGGTGCCGATGGTCTCGAAGGCGCATGTCACTGCGCTGGCAACCGGGGAATCCTGGCTGGAGAAAGGCGCCACGATTCTCCTGTTCGGGCCGCCTGGTGCCGGCAAGAGTCATCTGGGATCGGCTATCGGACACGCGCTGATCGACGCTGGCTACCGGGTGCTGTTCACGCGCACCAGCGAACTCGTCCAGAAGCTCCAGGCTGCACGCCAGAGCCTGCAACTGCCATCCGCGCTCGCGAAGCTCGATCGCTTCGATCTCATCATCCTGGATGACCTGTCGTACGCGCGCAAGGACCAGGCCGAAACCAGCGTACTGTTCGAACTGATCGCCGAGAGGTATGAGCGCAAAAGTCTTTTAATAACGGCCAATCAGCCGTTCTCTGGCTGGAATGATGTGTTCCCCGACCCCGGCATGACGGTCGCAGCCATCGACCGGCTCGTCCATCACTCGACGATCTTTGAACTGAATGTAGAAAGCTATCGCCGTCGAAAGGCCAGCGACAAACAGAGCGCGCGCCGGCGACAATTACCCAACGACAATTACGATGGAGGCGCGACAACTATGAATTAGCCAGCGACAACTACACCCGTTGACCGGCCAAAATAGTTGTCGCTGACCGGCCGTGCTGCTTGACGCTGTCTAACGACATCGAACCCGAGATTGAGGTAGCGCCCATCGCCCATGAACCCGAGCGTTGCCGGGTTCAGCATCATCGCCGAAGGGCCAACGTCGTAGGCCACGCCGGTACCGCCCATGGCACGCGAGACCGGCCCGTACCCTTCCAGATTGAATACATCCGTAGCCAATGCCTGGCCAGCCCATACCGCCATGCATAGCGCCACCGCTACGCGGGTGCGATTGCCGTTCATATCTGTCTCCTTGTATTTATTTAATAGTGCGTACTATTTTCGTATAGCAAATTAAATTCGTAATATTCGCATAATTCCGCATTGAATTAGTCACTTCGCGGTCCAGGTTAGGACAGTGCGACGCGGATAAGTTGCACCGTGTGCGGGGAGCCTCGGTGTGCCGAGGCGCACAAAGCAAAAAACCCACAAAGCTACGACGGAATCATCCGGCATCGGGTTGTTCGCTCGGCACAGCTCTACGAAAAGCTTCGAGTTCCATGCACGCCTTCTCGACCGCTGCAATGAGTGGCAAACGTCCCAATTCGACCTTGAAGCGGCGCGCACTCTCGATCTGCGGGATCAGGTAGACGTCGGCGATCGTGGGTGCATCGCCGAAACTGAAACGCCCGCGCTGCGTGTCGGCGGCCAGCAGGGCCTCGTAGGCGTCGAAGCCAGCGCTGATCCAAGTGCCGCACCAGGCATTGATGGCCGCTTCGTCGGTGCCGAACGTCTTGCGCAGGTATTCCAGGATGCGGCGGTTGTTGATCGGGTGAATGTCGCAGCCCACGATTGCGGCAAGAGCGCGCACGCGGGCGCGGCCGTCGGTATCGCCCGGCAACAGCGCGGGCGAGGGATAGCGCTCCTCCAGCCACTCGATGATGGCCGGCGACTGGATTAGCACCTGCTCGCCCGTGTCAAGCGCGGGGACCAGCTGCTGCGGGTTGACGGCCTTGAAGGCTTCGGTCAGGTGCGCTTCCTTGCCAAGGTGAACCGCGATGTACTCGTAGTCCAGACCCTTGAGGTTCAACGCGATGCGTGTGCGGTGCGAGGTGCCGCTGCGCCAGAAGTTGTGCAGCTTCATTGCGTTCCCTCGGGCTGGCCAACGGTCAGCGCGATCTCGGCGATGCCTTCGACGCGGCCGGTGATCTGGTCGCCGGGCACCACCGCCCCCACGCGCTCGGGCGTGCCGGTGTAAATTAGATCGCCGGGCTGCAGGTGATAGAACAAAGACAGGTCCGCAATGATTTCGCGCACGTTCCAGATCAGGCAGTCCACGTCGGACGACTGTTGGGTATGCCCGTTGACTTCCAGCGCGATGGCACCGTGATCGACAATCCGTCCTTCCATGGGCACGATCTCGGAGCAGACGGCCGACTGCTCCACGTCCTTGCCCAGGTCCCAAGGCCGCCCGGCCTCCCGAGCCAGCAGTTGCAGGTCGCGCCGGGTCATGTCCAAGCCGGCTGCATAGCCATAGACGATCGCGTGTGCGTTCTCCGCTGCGACGCGGAAACCCGGCTTGCTGATTGCCACCACCATCTCCATTTCGTAGTGGTAGTTCTGCGTCTCGGGGGGATAGGCCACGGTCGCGCCGCTTTCCATCAGGGTCTGTGGGGACTTGGTGAAGTAGAAGGGGCGGTCTTTGCTCTTGTCCACCGGGCGCTGCATTTCCAGGGCGTGCGCGTGGTAGTTGCGGCCGACGCAGAAGATGCGGTTGACGGGAAAGCGTTCGGTTAGGCCGCGGATGGGCAGGGAAGGAACGGAGGGCGGAGTGAACAGGTACTGGGTCATTGGATGCGTTCTCAATATTTATGTTATCGGGTTTCGTAAACACCAAGCTTTCGGTGCAAAGGCGATTCGTCTGCGATAAAGACGAACGAAGGGGAGTTCACTTGGCGGTTCTTGAGCGTCACGGGCTCGTAGCCTGGCGCGCAGCAGGTGTCGGCTTCCACCAGGCCAAAAGTCTTGCCGCAGATGGACACGTCGATGCCGCCTTCTATCAGGTGGAACACCTGAGCCGGCGAGCGTGCGGGGAGCGTGAACGTCTGCCCGGGTTTGAGCATCAGAGCGTAGAAGCCTAGGATTTTCTCGGCGTCCTCGCCGGTCTCCGGGTTCACGTAGGTCACCTGCACGCAGTCCAGGCTGGGCTGGTCTTCTGCCAGGGCCAGTAGCGCGGCGCGGGTGTCGGCCCAGGGGTAGCGCAGCATGGGATAGCGTTTGTCGCTGCGGCTGAACACTCGCGTGGGCACTACGCCGGCGCGGGTCCAAGCGCTCTCGCCGTTGCCTTGCTTGACGGCTTGGGGCGGGCCGTCGACGTGGTAGCTGGCTTCCATGTAATAGACCAGCGGCAGGTCCAGCACGTCAAGCCAGACGACAGGGTCCGTGCCGTCGTGACCATGCTCGTGCCACAGGCCGGTCGGCGTGAGGATCAAATCCCCGCGGCTCATCTGGCACTTCTCACCGTCGACAGTGGTGTAGGCGCTTTCTCCTTCGACGATCATGCGCACTGCGTTGGGCGTGTGGCGGTGGCTGGGTGCCCGCTCACCAGGCAGCAACAACTGCATGCCCAGATAAATGGCTGGACTGGCCTTCATGTTTTCCAAGCCATGACCCGGGTTGGCAAGCACCAGCACGCGACGTTCAGCCTTTTCGATAGGCGTGAGCTCGCCGGCCTTGAGTAGCAGCGGCTTGAGCGAGGCGTAGGGCCAATGGATGGCCTGCGTGGCGCGTGCGGGCACGCCCGGCGGGAGCACCGCGCGCAGGCTGGGCCACAGCGGCACTAGGTTCAGTTGGATGAGGTCGTCCCGGTAGTCCTGCGGCAGGTCTTCCAGGCGTCCGAGTTGTTGGGTCACGTTGTCTCTCCTGTTGAATGAATGGAACGATTCGAATGGGGGTGACCTTACCCCGCCGAGTACACCATTCGTAAGTTAGTGGACTTGCCCGTTTTCAACTGATGCAATTGCCGGAATTGGTCCGGCGCCAGTTGCCCCAAGGCGCTATGCGGCCGAACCGAGTTGTAGTCGGTTCGCCACGCTTCGATGCGCTTGCGTGCGTCGTCGAGACTGATGAACGCATGCTGATTCAGACACTCTTCGCGCAGGCGCCCATTGAAGCTCTCGATGTATGCGTTCCACCGGTTTGCCCGGACGGATGAACTGCAGCTTCACACCGTGCTCGTGGGCCCAGGCGTCGAGCGCCTTGCTGACGAACTCCGGACCGTTATCTACCTGAATCAGGTTGGGGCATCGTCCTCGTTGCCGCAACTGCTCAAGTACACGTGCCACTCGGACACCTGTCAGCGAGAAGTCGACTTCGATGTGCGGGCACTCGCGATTCCACGTGTCGATGATGGTCAACATTCGAATGCGCCGGCCATTCACAAGTGCGTCCGCAACGAAGTCCATCGTCCAGCTTTCGTCCGCGACATTGGGCGTCGGCATAACCACACGCAGATGGCTCGGACGCTTCTTTCGCCGTTTCATGCGAAGCGACAGGCCTTCCTCCCGGTATAGCCACTTCGTGCGCTTATGGTTCTGAACCGGTCCCTCTCGATGTAGCAGGACATGCAGGCGAGGCGAACCAAACCGCGGCCGCTCCTGTGCCAGCTCGCGCAGACGCTGTCGAACGTCATGATCAGCCGTCCGCTGGTGCAGGCCGCCGGAACGTGCGACGGTTCAGGCCAACGAGCGTGCACGCCCGGCGCTCCGAATAGTTGTGCTGTTCCATCACCTGTCGCACAACGGCCCGGCGCTGCTCGGGCGAATTAGCTTGCCCGCAAAGAATGGATCCCTTACTGAGTGTGTAAAACTCACGCAAGGAGGTAGCAACGATGGGTAATCCGAGAGCGCGGTATACGCAGGAAAGCGGCAGATCTTCACGGGTTTGTCTCCTTTTACAGTGCGCTCTCGAGCATGAACAGGCGGTCGTTTCCCCACCACATTTCATCGCCCAAAAACATCGTCGGCACACCGAACACTTTGCGTTCTATGGCGGCCTGTGTCTGCTCGTCATACGCCTTGGTGGCGGCGTCGCTGCTGAGGAACGCCCCAAAGGCAGCTCGATCCCAGCCCAGTGTCTCGGATGCCAGGGCAGGCAGGCTTTCCGCATCTGGAGCCATGCCTTCTCCCCAAACCGCATGAAACACCACATCCACGTAGTCAGCAGCCTGCGCCACAGCACCCGGGTAATACAGCCCTGTGTTCATCCGCCGGCTGTTGTAGTTAGCTGGGAAGACTAAGGGAATTCCGTACAGTTCGGCCCACCGTTGCAAGTCCACCTTCAAATAGTCCAATTTGACTTTCAGATCGCGGTTGGAGGGACCGATGTTTCCGATGGCTGTTTTGACCCGCGCCAAATCGATTGTGTGATATCGAACGGAAAAGCTATGGTCTTGCGCGAGCTTCGACAAGCGGTGGTTGGCCAAGTACGAGAAAGGACTCAAAAAATCGAAATAGAAATCGACAACCACGATCAAAGACTCCAAAAAAAGAGCAGCCAGCGCAATTGCGGGATCGCTTCAGGACAACCGCCACACCCCGCCCTCGGGATGAGGCGGTGCCCTTATCCCGTATTCCACAGATCAGCCCCTCGCCCAAATCTGCGAGACTTCCAGATCAGCAAGCTTTGCTGATCTGGAGATGCCTGGCGCAGGAACTGTGCTTGATCTCACTTATTTTTCGAGCGACTCACCGTCTTGGCTGCACGCGTGCCCGGGTCTGCGGGGGGCGGCCTGCTTCAATTCCTTGCTGTACTTGGCATGCAGTGCGGCCCAGGCCTTGCCTGATTTCTGTGCGCCAGCGAGGTAGTCCTCTGGAACAAGGGTGTAGGGCGGACGGCAGGGTCCAGCCTTGAGCCACCCAGCCGCGTCCATCCGTGCCTTTTCAAGACCAATGTTGTACTTCGAGAACTCCGAGAAGTCGCCACGCGGAAACAAGGTCGCGTCGGCTGCACGCATGTCATCGGAGATGGCTTTGGCCTTGGTCCAGTCTCCGGTTTCCTTGGCCTGATCCACCGCGTCGCGCAGCATGATGGCGGTGGCCGGTCCGCACATGGAACCGCTTGACCAGAACGCGGTCATGCGCTCGGGATTGATGCGTGCGGCCGCGTAATAGTCGTCCTCGTGTGGAAGGAAGCGGATGTTCGGCGCCAATTTCAGGTCCAGGTCAAGCATCCCGATGCCCAGATACTTGGCTGTCACCACCTGCGGTATTTTGGACATTTCCGCCCAAAAGGGGCGAGGGAAGTCGAATTTGAAGGCTTCGGGGTTGGCATAAATCGCAATGGCAGCCTCTGGCACCGCCTCTGCGACATCGCGATAGAACTGGACCGCTGTGGACAGGTCCATCTTCACCCACATCGGCACGCCGAGCATGGTGCCGTTGGCGCCAATGTCCATAAACTCACGGGTCTGGCGGATGACTTCGCGGGTATTCAAGGCCGTGGTGCCGCAGAAATAGGGCACACGACCACGAATGGTCTCGACAACCGTCGAAACATAGTCACGTTTTTCCTCCCAGGTCAGCGTAGCGCACTCGCCAAAGGTGCCCATACTCAAAATGCCGTTGACTCCAGCCGCGATCAGTTCCTCAACAATGCGGGCCGTCTCGTTCAAGTCAACTGTGTGCGGACTGCGCCAGTTGGAAGCATCGGGCGTAGACGGCGTGGGCATAATGGCCCAGACGCCATGGATGTCTTCGGCGGTCAGGCGCGCCGTTTTCATGGTCTTATTCGACATGGAAAAATTCCTTGTAGGTAGAGAGATAGCCGCGAGCAGAATCGTCACAATCGGTGTAGTTGCCCCTGCAACTCAGAACACGCGGACACCGTTAAGTTGATGAGACCGCAGCGCGCCGACCCGGTGCGTCCACCAGCGTTTTAACTCAGTTTCACATCCAGGCCATATCCGGTGGCCTCGACGCCATGGCCGAAGATATCGCCGACGTAATACTCCGCTTCGTCTATGGCCGTGGCACCTCGCCACCCGGGCTCAATGAGCCAGCCCGAGGGCGTTGCACCATAGAACGTTAACGCCTTGTCGTTGGAGTGAATGCCAAGTTGCAAGGCAATGTCGATTTTGTTCCTTACGAACTGTTGGTGCGTGTAGCCCAAGTCTTCCATGTGGGTGTACTCGATCATCAGGTGATTGAGTCGCTTGGCCGCGGGCATGGCACCAAACCCAATGGAGTGATCACGGGCGTTGCAATGCATGAACGACAGTTCAGCGGTCATGCCGTTGGGCAACGGAAGGCGGTATTCGACGTCACCGCGGAAGCCCAGCAGGCTATAGAACTTATGGGCCGCCGCGACGTCGGTTTGGCGAACGATACAATGGCCCAAGCCCTGGTCGCCGGTCACAAACTTGCCGTGCAGGGGGCGACCGGAATGGAACGGGTTGTTCATGTCAATCCGGGGTCCCCAGAAGATCTCGGTCGGGTTGCCGCCCGGATCTTCTGTCTTCATCAGGCCTAGCACCATACGTTCCTGAGCCTCGGCTTGGTCGCAGACGCGGATCTTGTAGCCGGCATCAATGAGCTTTTGACCCAGAGCTTCGAATTCCGGCTTACCGGCCACACGCCAGCCAAGGTACTCCAAGTCGTCCGGGCCGTTGTGATGGACCACGATGCGGTGATGCCAGTAATCCATCCGCAGATAGAAACGGTCCTTCTCACCCTGATCAAGGACCTGCAGGCCCAGCATATTCGCGGCAAATGATTTCCACGCCTCAGGGTCCTTGACCGAGATGCCCATGTATCCGAGCTCGATGACTGCAGCGTGTTTGCTCATGGTTAGTTTCCTTGGAGTTGGTGCTTAGAAGGGATACTGCTGCTCGAAAGGTTCAATGGTCAGCCACTTGAGTTCTGTGAACTCGTCGATCACCGCGCGGCCGTCGAAGCGCCCGTAGCCGGTGTTCTTGGTGCCGCCGTAAGGGGCCTGTGCCTCGTTCTGGACGGTCGAGCCGTTAATGTGGACGGAACCGTATTGGATCGCCATGCCCACGCGCAGAGCACGGTTGACGTCGCGGCCGAATACGCCCGACGACAGGCCATAGGCGCTGTCGTTGGCAATGCGGATGGCCTCTGCTTCGCCCTTGCAACGGATCACCACGGTGATGGGACCGAAGGTCTCCTCGTCGTAGATCCGCATGTCAGATGTGACGTGATCCAGGATCGTGGCCGGCATGACCGCACCTTGGGCCATGCCGCCGCAGACGACTTTGGCCCCTTTGTCGATCGCATCCTTGAACAAACCATTGATCCGCTCGCCCGAGTTTGGCGAGACCATCGGGCCGATGATGCAGTCGCCAGTTACGCATGGGTCGCCCGCGCTCAAGCGCTTGGTCTTTTCGACAAACTTGGCGACAAATTCGTCGGCGATCTTCTCATCAACCACCAAGCGCTCGGTGGACATGCAGATCTGACCTTGGAACAGGAAGCTACCGAACACCGCTGCCTTGACCGCCGCGTCGATGTCCGCATCGTCCAGAACAATAAGCGGGGACTTGCCGCCGAGCTCCAGCAGGCAGCGCTTGAGGTGTTGCGCGGCCTTCTGCGCGATAATGCTGCCCACGCGGGTGGAGCCCGTGAAGTTGATGCGGCGGATCTCCTTGGCGGAGATCAGTGCGTCGGCGATCTCGGGCGAACGGTCAGGCGAAGAGTTGAGGTAGTTGAGCACGCCGGCGGGCAGGCCGGCTTCCTGCACGCACTGGGTGATCAGGGCATGCGTCGCGGGGCTGAATTCGGAGCCTTTGAACACCACCGTGTTGCCGCAGACCAGCGGATAAGCGATGGCCCGCGCTGCGAGCACCGCCGTGCCGTTCCATGGAACGATGCTCACAATCGGCCCGACTGGCTGACGCAGCGTCATGGAGAGCGTGTCGGGCTTGTCCGTCGGGATAGTTTCACCCTGGATTTGGGTGGCCAGCGAGGCGGCTTCCCGGAACACATTGGCTGACAGGTGGACGTTGAAGCCGGCCCAAAGGGCGGAGGCTCCCACCTCCTTGGCCATCACTTCGATGAACTCAGGTGTTTTACTTTCCATGACCTCGGCGACCTTCAGCAGAAGGCGGCGACGCTCCGAAGGTCCAACGGCCTTCCAGGACTTGAAAGCCTCCTGGGCCGCTTGCGCCGCCTTTATCGCGTCCGTCACCGTGGCGTTTGCGCTCTCAGTCATCACCTCGTCGCTGACAGGGTGCTTGCGTGCGAAGGTCTTTTTGTCACTCGAATCGATCCAGGCGTTGTTGATGAACAGTTTTGTATTCAAGGGTTGTCTCCTAAAAATCGGTCTGGTGAATCGGATTCGGCTGCAAACTCACTTGCGTCCGAGTGCCATGCCGCCGTCGATGCTGATCACGGTGCCGGTAATGAACTTCCCTTGCTCACGCGAAGCCAGCAACAGAAAGGGGGCGACCACGTCTTCTGGCTTGGCTGCAAATCCCAAAGGCGTGAGGCCTTTGATCATTTCGTCGATGCCTGGCATGTCTTTCATTTGGGTCTTGTCGAATCCGGCGCTTGCAGACCCAGACAGTGAAGTGACGGTGCCACCTGGCGCAACGCCATTGACCCGAATATGCGGAGCCAGTTCGTAGGCCAGCGCCTTGACCATGCCCAATACCGCATGCTTGCTGGCGATGTAGCCAGAACCACCACCACCGACCGCAAAGGACGAGACCGAAGCGGTCACCACCACCGATCCGTTGGTCTTTTTCAGCTCCGGCAAGGCAGCGCTGATGCCGCTGAAATAGCTCTTGACATTGATATTGAAGAGTTCATCAAAGCTACCCGCGAATTTCTCCCAGGGCTCCTCGATACTCAACATGTAATCCCAGATACCGGCGTTTGCTATGAAGCAATCGAGGTGACCAAACTTGTCGACCGTCTGCTTCACTAACTTCTCATTCACCGCGTGCTCCCGAACATCGCCCACCACAATCTGCAGGGTGTCTTTGAATTCACGGCGAAGGCCCGCCTCCTGCCCCTCATTGCGAACGAGAGCGGATACGCAATACCCGGCGGCTTTGAAAGATCGGACTAGTTCGAGGCCGATGCCGGAACTGGCACCGGTGATGGCAACAACTTGTTGTGTGCTCATGTTAGTAAATTTCTTTCTTTAAACAGTAACGGCGACCGCTGTCTAAACGGTCACCCAAAGCGGTCAGAGGAAGACCATCAGGTTGTGGGTCTGGAGGACCCGCTCTGGGTAGTCGACAAAGCGCTCGACCAATTTGAGATCACCACCTTCACTGCGCTTCCATTTGTCTTCACGAGTCGCATAGAAGACGTCCACTTGATTGCCGCGCCTGGCCCTGTGCAGAATCAGGTTGGAGCGGATGTGCATGAGGTCAGGGGCATTCGCGTCTTTGACGGCCATGACATTGGTGACGAAGCGCGTGAAGCGAACCTTCGGGCTGTTGGCCCAGTTCTGCGGATCCAGTTGATGTTCAACGCGAACTTTCAGTTGCTGAAAATTCTCGTTGTAAATGTTCACGGCCTCATTGAGCTGATAGCGGCGTTCGGAAGCGGCGCGCAGTTCGCGGGAGATGACCTGATATTGCACCTCTGGGGCCACGCAGCGCTCCAGCCAGGCCCGGTAAGCCTGAATATCCAGCAGATGCGCTTCCCGAGTCAGGAGCGTGGTGGCTTCTTGCAGCAAAGCGACATCGTGGCCGTTGAAGAATCGGTGAAATTCTTCAGCATCGTGGGCGGAGACCAGCTTGTCTTCTTGGGTATTGATCATCATGGTCGGCTCCTGTGTTACAGAACGGCGGTCTTCGTCAGTTCAACATGCCAATTCCGCGATTTACTTTCGAATTCGGCCCAATTGGAGCTGCTGATATGAGCTTGATAGGCACGGTAAAAGCCGCGGTAGCTGGTTTCGCCGATCGCTGACATGCCGACGACGCCAGGATAATCATCACCATAAACGTCCTTGCCGAAACCCAGGTTGGAAATCAGATCGCTGTTGGCAGACTGGTACTTCTTAGCGTTTTGCGACTCGGTTTCCATGTTGTCGTTGTCGTCGCTTTCCCAGAAACCGGCAGGCCCGAAAGTGCGCTGAACTGAGTCGGCCATCCGGCGCTTTAGGTCCTCGGGCATGTCTTTTTCGACAATGGCATAGGTCCAGACTTCGGTA
This sequence comes from Paraburkholderia aromaticivorans, assembly GCF_002278075.1. Taxonomy (NCBI): domain Bacteria; kingdom Pseudomonadati; phylum Pseudomonadota; class Betaproteobacteria; order Burkholderiales; family Burkholderiaceae; genus Paraburkholderia; species Paraburkholderia aromaticivorans. Next base: position 475,790 of record NZ_CP022992.1, read on the forward strand.
GTGTTTTCGTCGATCGGATTCCAGACCTTAAACACCCCGGAGCAGGTCAAGATGCTGTTGTTCGGGAAAATAGTGCAGTTCAGGTGGCTGCGATAAATCCGCGCGCGAACCTCGCCAATGTCTTTGGCCAGTTTCTCCTGCTTGGCGCCGCCGAAAGCCATCAATTCCGGAACCAGGTCTGCACTGTGAACACCCGAATATGCATCCCACAACACACCGATGCCACTACCGTATTTTGATGTCATTTGCAAACCTGCCCCTTCGGGGGGCAGCACGGCGTTACCAGCAAGCGGAGTGAAGATGGACTGGCCCGAGCGCAGCGAAGAAGCGTGCGTCCAACCCACGTGGTAAGCGTCACCCACAAAGTTTTCAGCGGGAGCCTTCCAGTTGGCCTTGATCACCACCTTGCCTGGAGGGCCGACCAGTTCTAGGCCGCCGGAATGCTTGAAAATGGTTTCCAAGTACCAAGCTGCATCGCCCAAGTATTCGATGAGAGTGGGCGCCTCCTTGTCGAAACAACCGTAGATGAAGCCGTGGAAGCTCTCCACGCGCGGAACTTCCTTCAAGCCAAGGCATTTCTTGTTGATCGAGTCGCCGTACAGCGCTTTTTCAAACGGAACACTTTGTAGTTCGCCGTTGGAGCCGAACCCCCATCCGTGGTAGCTGCAAACGAAGCCTTTCGCGTTGCCGGCTTCCGCATTCACAAGTGTTTTGCCGCGATGGCGGCAAATATTCAGAAAAGCGCGAACGGTGCCATCGTTCTGGCGGGAAACGATGACATCATCGGTCCCCATTTTAGCGGTGACATAGTCGCCGGGCGAAGGAATCAGGCTGTCATGGGTGAGAAAAAGCCAGTTCCGCGCGAAGATGGTTTTCAGTTCGTGTTGGAACAGTTCTTTGTCGCCATGAATCAGGTGCTTCTGGGTCAGTCCCGATTCACTCACTAAGTTTTGGTAACTCATGCTTGCTGTCTCCTCTTGGCCAAAAAAGATGGGGTGATAAGGGTGATGATGTTCTCGGGTGCAGGTCGTTTCCTTCCCAAAGTCTCAGTCCAGTTTGAGCATCACGCGCAGGTTCTCAATCTTGACGGGGTAGGTTTTGATGTCCTGGGTCAGGGGTACGCACAGGGCTTTGCCTGTGCAAACATCAAACCGGCCCTGATGCAGGGGGCATTCGATTTCACGACCCTCGAGAAAACCATCACTCATGCGAGCGGCACCGTGTGTGCACAGGTTGTCGGTGGCGTAGATTTCGCCTTCCACTTTGTACAGCGCCAGTTCCTTGCCCTCTACGGTCACGCCGATGACGTCACCCTCTGGAACGTCAGAAGGCGCTACGGCGGCAATCCATTTTTCTGTCATAGGGCTATCTTCAAATGGGGTAAATAATGGAATTGGGGATCATTTCGCTATCGTAAATGCACATACGCGACTGCAATTTCAAACCTTCAGGGGTGCGAACGATGACGTCCCGATAAAGTCCAACGTTGAATACGGTTGACTCGCCATCGAGTTTCGTGCGAACGACCGTGTAGTTCGCTTCGGAATGAATGCGTTCGCCGGACAGGTCGCGCTCGACCTTCATGACGCGCGGCGTGCTCACGATGTGCCGTTGGTAATATGGGTCGTGGTACATGGTTTCCTTCACGCCATACACCCGGTCGCGGATCATGGCTTTGCTCTCCAGTGCTAGCAAGCACAGGGGCAGACCTTGCTCATGGTTTTCCCGTGGCTGAAGTCGATAGGTGCCGTCTTCGACGAAAAAGTCTGGCCAATGCTCCCAGTCTACCGAGTCGCACACCATGGCGTAATCGCTGTAGAGGTTGAGCAATTCAAAATAAGTCTTGAAATCAATCATGATTCACTCCCCCATCACCTTGCGCCAGTAGTCGTACATGCCACGAATCAGTGTTTCGGTCACCATATGGTCAGTATCGCCGATGTCGTGGCCACCCATTTCGATGACCGTGCGATGGGAGGGCTTCTGTTCGAATCCCTCTTGGGACCACTCAATCACTTCACCATCGTCGGCAGAGACGAAGCCAGCCGGGCCGAAGAGGTTGGCCTGGATCAGACGGCGCTGAGTCCACTCTTCGTCATCGTCTTCGAAACCGAAATGCGTCCAGACGAAGTCGAAGGATCCTTGGCCTTTGGGCTGGATATGGCGTACCGAAACGCTGTTGACTTGCTGTTGAATGATTACGCTGGGGAAAATGGTCGTCATCACAGCCGTTGGCCCGCCCCACCAGGGCTCGGGGACGATGTCGAGCAGGCGGGGGTCGTTCACCTTCATGGTTTCTTTGAAGCTGTCGACGCCGGCCACCACGTCCTCGTTCTTGCCGCCCTGGCCGCGGATGGAAATCATCGCGGCGTGCCGGAATTTGGCGTCCATCTTCAGTTCGGACTTGTTGTCTGCCCGCCAGAGGCCGAAGGTGGAAAACCAAGTGTGCAGAAGTCCCGGGTGGTAGGGGTCTTTGATGTTTTCCTGCATCAGCTTCCAGTTGCCGGGAATCCGTTGACGCCGGTAGCCAAGAATCTTGAGCTTTCGGCCGTTGAACACGCGGTCGAAGTAATGCAGGATGGTGGGGCCGAGGAATTCTTCGAAAGGTTCCACATCGTGGTCAAACGAGGCGAACACCACGCCGCCACGTGCGGCCACCTTCAGCTTGCTCAGGCCGTGCTCTTCGAGCTTGAAGTTCTTGGGCATGCCGCCGTTGACTTTGCCGTCTTGCTTGACGCCGCGCCGGAACGGCACGCCCTGCAGGTCGCCCTTGAGGCTGTAGTTCCACTGGTGATAAGGGCAGAAAAAGTCCTTGGCGTTGCCGTGGCGTTCGCGGCAGAAACGCATGCCGCGATGGGCGCAGACGTTTTCGACCACGTTCACGCCGCCATCGGGGTCGCGCACCATGATCACCGAGCGCTCGCCGATCACCGTTCGTTTGAAGTCGCCGGGCTTGGGAATTTCCGCTTCCAGTCCCACATAGCACCAGTGACCGTTGTAGAAAAAGCACTCAAGCTCGCGCTTGTACAGGTCTTCGCGAGTGTACGCCCAGAACGGCACCTGGCTGGTGCCGGGTTCGTTCCATCGAGGGTTTTCGGGAAATACGGTGTTGGCAGTGTTCATTTGAGTGTCTTCTGGATGGGCTTTGGACAGGCGGAAGTGCAGGGCCGGTGAGCGATTCAGACCTCACTGGGGTAGAAGGCATCGGCGTAAATGTGTTCGGGCGATATCCCAAGGCGCTTGACGAGGATGCAAAGCGCCTCAATCATCGCCGGTGCGCCGCACAGGTAGGCCCTCCAGCCGGCCAGCGAGGCGATGTCTTTTTCGATGGCGTCGGTGACCAAGCCAGCCCGCTGACCCTTGTCAACCCGGCCCGTTGCGATCACCGTGTGCACGGTCAGTTGAGGGTGGTCGGAGGCGAGTTGGCGCAAGCGATCGGCGTCATAGAGATCTTGTTGACTGCGCACCCCGAAATAAAGGTGGATGGGGTTCGTCATGCCCGATTCCAGCGCGCCGCGAACAATCGACAGCACCGGTGCGAGTCCGGTCCCGCCGCCCACGCACAGCATCGGTCCGGTGTGCGCCCGGCGCAGATAGGCAGTGCCAAGGGGTCCGCTCAACTTGATGCTTGCCCCTTCGCGGACGTGCTCGAAGACATACTCCGTGACGCGCCCACCCGGCACCTTGCGGATGTGGAACTCCATCTCACCGTCTTGTGGCAGCCCTGCCATCGAATAGGGACGCACGTGCTCGGGGCTGAACTGCAGTCTCGCGTACTGTCCGGGTGAAAACTCGAAGGGTTTAGCGAGGCGGACGCGGAGGCGACGGATGTCGTGAGTGGGCGACTCGACGGCGACCACCGTTCCCTTAATGATGCGCGCCGGGTGGGTGACGATTTCGTCGGCTTCCAGGATTTCGATCGCGCAATTGCCGGTTAGCACCGACTGGCAGGCGAGCACATGATGCTCGCCAATGAGGTTTGGGCGCCCGGTTTCTGGCCCAAAATCAGCGACGTCGCCGTCGATAACCCGGCAGCGACAGGTTCCGCAACGCCCCGACAAGCAGCTGTAGGAAATGGGAACGCCGTTCTCGCGAAGTACCTCGAGAAGGTTGGCGCCGGAGTCGAAGGACAGGCGGCGATTGTTCGGTTGTATGAGGAGTTCCATTGTCTGCGTCCGATGCAAAATGATGCGTTTATCAGATCATGGAGAAGGCGTTCCTGTAAGTCGATAAAGCGGTTATGATTGTCGCCATCACTGATGTGAATATTGCGAGGGGCCATGCATCTGCGTGACATCGATCTCAATCTCCTGATTGTCTTCAATCAGCTACTTATAGACGGACGGGTTTCGACCGTTGCGGAGGCCTTGGGTATCACGCAGCCAGCCGTGAGCAACGCATTGAAGCGCCTGCGCACGCTCCTGAAGGACGAACTGTTTCTACGGACAGCGCGTGGCATGCAGCCCACGCCCTTCGCGCTGCAACTGGCCGAGCCGGTCGCATACGCGCTGAATACGCTGCGCAGCGCGTTGAACCAGAACGTGATCTACGATCCAGCTACCAGCGCAAGAACCTTCACGTTGGCGATTACCGATATTGGTGAGATTTACTTTCTGCCCCATCTGGTGGAAGTCGTCACACGGCTTGCGCCTAGGGTCCGGATTAGTACTGTCCGAAATACCGCGGCCAGTCTCAAGGAGGACATGGAGGAAGGGAAGGTGGATCTGGCGATCGGATTAATTCCACAACTTCAGGCAGGAGTCTTCCAGCGGCGGCTGTTCAAGCAGCGCTACGTGTGTATGTTCCGCCGCGATCATCCTGCGGCCGATCAACCGATGACGTTAGAGTTGTTCCAGTCGCTAGAGCACGTCCGGGTCGTGTCGGCCGGTACAGGGCACGGAGAGGTCGACACTATGCTTGATCGTGCACAAGTGCGTCGCAACGTCCGCCTGGTGGTGCCGCACTTTGTCGCAGTCGGACAGATCCTGCACTCGACCAACCTTATTGCCACTGTCCCCGATCGCTTAGCCATGGTTTGCGTTGAGCCGTTTGATCTTGTGGCCGTCCGGCATCCGGCCAACCTACCCGAGATTGCTATCAGCCTCTTCTGGCATGCGCGGTATCACCGCGATCCGGCAAACAGATGGCTTCGGCAGTTAATCTTTGATCATTTTAGCGATGTTGACCTGCTCCCCGCAAACAGGGCCAGCCGGAGTCTAGGTGTTTAGTCCCGGCATTTGATGGAGCGGGTCAAGAATGAACCGTCGGGGCTCCGTTGTCGAGATCTTGCAGATATATTCATAGGGGGTAAGCCCTTTGAGAGTCTTCAGGCGGCGAGCGAAGTTGTATGCCTGGATGAAGTCGTGAAGATGGATCTCTATTGAGGTTTACTAAATCCATGACAACCGATTCTCTGCTGGCGCGTTATACGGTCATCACGTTGAAGGGAGACTCGGTTGATGGCCAAAATGGACGACGCTACGCGCAAGCGGGTGCGCGCCGGTCGCTTGATGTTGGCGGGCAAGACGCCCGCCGAAGCGGCGAAGATGGTCGGAGTGGCGCGGCAGACCGCATACACGTGGAAGGCCCGACTCGACGAAGGTGGCATCGACGCGCTTCGCGTGATGGCCACGGGGCGCCCGGCGCAATTGGATGCGGCCCAACTCGAAGGTTTGCGCGCAGCGCTGCTGCAGGGCCCGCTGGTACACGGATTCGGTACCGAACTGTGGACGCTCAAGCGCGTACGGGCGCTCATCGAACTACTGTACGGCGTTACCTTCAGCGAGGTACATGTCTGGCGGTTGCTGGGCGCCTTGGGGTTCAGCTCGCAAAAGCCGGACCGCCGAGCCATCGAGCGCAACGAGGAAGCGGTACTGACCTGGAAGCGCAAGACCTGGCCCGCGCTCAAAAAAAGTGTGCCGCCGAAGGACGACTGATCGTCTTCATTGACGAATCCGGCCTCTCGGAGCGCCCCACACGAGTACGTACCTGGGCGCCCAAGGGCTGTACGCCGATCATTCAGTATCACTTCAACTGGAAGCACGTTTCGGCCATCGCCGGTCTTACCCGTACCAACTTCGTGTTCCGCCTGCACGACGGCGCGATCAAAAGCGCGCAAATCATCGAATTCCTCAAAGCGCTGCGCGCGCAACTCAGACGCAAGATGATGATCGTGTGGGACGGCGCAGCGCAGCACAAGAGCCGCGTCGTGCGCGAGTACCTTGGCAGCACGGATGGCGCTATCCAGATGGCGCTGCTGCCCGGCTACGCCCCGGACCTGAATCCAGTCGAATACCTGTGGGCCTGGCTCAAGCGGCACGCATTGGCGAACTTCTGCCCTAACAACCTGGCCGAACTGAAGCACACCGCTCGATGCAAGCTCGAGAGCGGCCAGAAGCGCAAATCGATCATCGCTGCCTGCTGGAAGCAAGCCGAGCTTTGGTGATGTCATGATTTACGTAACTCTCAATAATGAGCGATATTCGCCGCGCGCCTGGCGCAACGCCGCGAGTTGGGGTGCGCGCGACGCGTTATGCGTTGTCCGCCGGTTTCGTCTGATCGAGCCATTCGACGATGTTTCGCACGGTATCGCCATAGAACGTTTGATACAATTCGTGCGTCACATAGCCGATGTGCGGCGTCGCCAGCACGTTGGGGTGTGAGCGCAGCGGATCGGCGAGGTCGAGTGGCTCGGTGTCGTACACGTCGATGGCGGCGCCCGCGATTTGTCCGCTATTCAATGCAGCGAGCAGCGCGTTGGTGTCCACGATCGGGCCGCGCGATGTGTTGATGATGCGGCTGGTCGGCTTCATGCTCGCCAGTTCAGCGGCGCCGACAAGACCGCGCGTGCGCTCGCTCAGACGGACATGGACCGACAGGAAATCCGACGTGGAGAAGAGCGTGTCTTTATCGACCCGTTGCACGCTCTTAGATTGCGCGCGTTCCTCCGTAAGATTCTGACTCCACGCGATCACGTTCATCCTGAACGCGCGGCCGATCACACCGACGGCCGAACCCACACGACCCAGCCCAAGCAGCCCGAGCGTCTTGCCGGCGAGTTCCGTGCCGAGCGTGCGTTGCCAGCCGCCTTCAAGCAAGGACCGATTTTCGGTCGCGATGTTACGCGCCATTGCCAGAATCATCGACCACGTGAATTCGATGGTTGGCGTGGACGAATAGCCGGTATGCGCGACCTTGATGCCGCGTTGCTCGGCCGCGTCGGTGTCGATCGCCGCGTTGGCTGAACCGGTTGACGCGATGAGTTTGAGATTCGGCAGACTGTCGATGATTTCGCGTGTGAGCGGCGTGCGTTCACGCATCACGCAGACCACGTCGAAAGGCGCCAGGCGCTCGATGACCTGCGCCGTGTCCGCGAGGTGATCGTTAAAGACGGTGATGTCCGCGCGGTCCTTCAACGGGGACCAGTCGGCCGAGTCGAGTGCGACGATCTGGTAGTCATCGAGAATCGCGATTCTGATGCGGGACGGCAAAGGCATGCTCCACTCCTTTAGGTGGAAAGACGGAGACCAAAGTCTACTCGTCGACGCGGGATCCTGCTGTTGCTTGCGCTAAGGTATGCGGGCGTTGCTAATGATCTCGGTTGTAGATAAAAAAATTCTTCAGTTGGAATGTGGCCGCAACGGAGGCTGTGACGTGCGCGCGGATTGCTTTCGCTGACGGTTATCGGTGAACTGAGGCAGGAGGAGATTCCGGGTGCAGGCGTTCTGCTGAAGGGCGGTGAAGGGGACGGGATGATATGCGGCATGGCGGGCACGACGAACCGGCACCTGCTCCTCATCGATCAGGTGATCGGCAAGAAGAAGGGCTGCAATGTCTACGCCCGATTCCGGGCTGGCATTACCTACCGATCGCCAGGCGAAGGATCGACGCGGAATTGCGGGCGTTCGCCTCGCTGCTCAATGATCGCGATCGAGATTGGGAAAATCCGGTGACCAGCGCCATGATCAAGTCTCTCGCCCTGTATAACCGACAGCGTTGGCTCTCTCTGGGTCTGGCGATCATCATCGCCGTTAGCATCCCCATCGTCATGCGGCTCGAACCGAAGTGCTCACCTCAATTGCCGATCGCCGGCGCAGTCGCGTTCGTCCTGTGCATCCGGGCGGCGCGAGGATATACGCTTCGCGCGAGGAAGAAGTAATCTGCCTGCTCGGCTAGACCAGCAAGTTGTAGTTTTCGTGCGAGAGGAACTTCAGAGGCTTGAGAGATGCCGCGTCGACCAGCAGGCGATATCGCAACCCCAGAGGGATCGAAAAATCGCCGCGTCGCGACGTCAGCATCTTCCCGCCGAGAGTAAGGGGATGTGCTCCCTGCTTGAGTCTGCCTATAACGTCCAACGCACGCTCGAGAACGGCCGGCAGATGTATTGCCGCGCTCAGGTCGATCGGCGCCTTTACGGCGGCAGCGACGAGTTTTGAGCGGTGCGCGGCAGCTTCCTCTGCGGCGCGGCGAGATTCATCCGCGATCGCAGCACGTCGTGCAGCGACTTCGGCCGCCGCCATGGCCACTGCTTCGGCGTGACGGGCCCGGCGTGCCTCTGCGGCCTTCGCCGCCATCAGTGCAGAACGCGCCTCGTCTGCGCATCGATGACAGAACTTCCCCAAGCCGGAATGGCCGCATTCGAATTTTTTTCATGGCTGAATGTGTGTGACTGCGTTACTCGCACTCTACGGTGGCGAGCCACGGCATTTCACGCGCCTTGTCTAGAGCGGCATCCTTCTTCGGCGCAGTGTCTCGATCGATCCATCGCCGTACGTTCTCGTGCCAGGTCTCGATCGAATACCACTTCACCTTGCATGCGCTTCGCTCAACCACCCGGACAGGATGCGGGCGCGTCTCATTCTGCGGCAGGAACAACACGAGCTCCGAGGTTGCCGGCATCATCGACTTTTCCTCGTGGAACAAGTACGCGAAGTCCGGTATTGCCGGCTCGTCCTGCACTAGCGCCGGTTCGACTTCAGGCGTGCCACCTGCAGGAGAACTCGCCGGGAATCCATGCAGAACCAATATGCGAGCCAGAGCAGCCAGCGGGGAAAGCGTTACCTGGTTTGGTCCAGACAGAGGGATGTTTCCGGAAAGTAGTTGATTCAGCATTCATTCTCCAATGCAGCCGGCAAGCGCGATCGCGCGGGATGTGCCCGTAAATTACGGCAGCAGATGCCGATTATTTAGGGCCATTGCATGTAGTCCAATTCCAAGGCAACCTGACGTCCTAGAAGGGTTGTATTCATTCTTAGTTCGATACTTCCTGACGAGAACGCAAGAGCTGCTTCCTGCCATGAAGGATCTGTATAATCGGTCGTGATTCGACCTATCGGCAACTGGGCCGCAACCAGCCAAATTGGCCTCTGGCCATGAACTTCCGACGCCATCACGGCGTCACTCACATCAACCCATACGGGGCATTCTGTCCCGATGGGCGTCTGCTTCGTAATTCCCAGGAGCAGCTACTCATGTACGACGCAAAAACTGCAACCGACTACGTCAAGGGGGCGTTCCCCTACAAGTTCGACAGGATCGAGGTCACCGGCGGCGTGTTTTCCGGTCCCCCGTCCGGCGATTATCTGACGGCCGATTTTCAGCGCCCTCGCGAGCCCGTTTCCTTTTGTCTGCTGGGCGAATGGTATTGCGACTACCCCAGCGGTCCTCATTTGGGCGTCTTGGCCCACATGGTCGCTGAGATCGTCGGTGGCGGTGGATTCTACGGATTGGCGGGTGCCCGCCGGATCTCATAATTGCCGATTCAGCAGTGGGCGTGTGATAGCTGACGTCCACGTCGCAAGGTGATTGCGGATCGGCACTGCAATTTATTTCCTGACAGGAAGTTTTTCGCCTATATTTAAGGCGTTTTCAACGGTAGCTGGACCCAAACCCAGCCAGTACGGCAGCTGTATCGCCGTCATCCTTTCACACCACTCTGGTGTTTTACCCTCGCGGGGCTTTCGTCCCGGAGGGGCGTCTGCTTCGCGGCCCTCAAGGAGCAGACCATGCCTTTCATGAACGTTGTGCAATGCGATCGCTGCGGCCATTCCCGCCGTGAGGTATCCAACGGGGATTGCCGTCACCACATCGAACGCCTGACCGGCGACCATTTCGACGCTCATTTCGGACCGGCCGACAGGAAGATCCGCAAGTCGTCCAAGTGACTGTTCACATGATCCCCTGCGGAGCACGCCCGCCAGGGCTAGTTCCGCTGAATTCAAGGAGCAGTCACCATGGACGGTATCCAGTATCGTAACGGCAGTGCGATCAAGCACTTTCTGTCCGCATCGGCTGCAATCAGCTATGCGGCCAGGAACGAGATCGGGGATTACAAGCTGCGCGAGGTCACGAAAGATGCAATCGTGAACGTCGCGCTCGAATGGACCCCGGATCCTTCCAAGATCCGCGAGCAGGAATATCCGCAGATATTCGATCTCAACCCGCACGAGCGGAGAGGGATGGAACTGCTCGCGATTTCGAAGCATCGCGGCTGGAGTCTGTGTCAGCACGATCCATGGCTTTACGAGGGGACGCTTGACGCTCTCTCACGCTACGTGCTCGTGCAGGCCTGCGCGATGATTCAGTTTCCGTACCCAATCGGAGACGAGGACAAGCGTCGCAAAGCTAAGCTTGACGCGATGATCTTCGCGGATGCGAACCCGCTCACGACACGTCGTGTGGGCAGCTTTTGCTTCGCGTTGTGTCCGAGGGTCGTGTATTTCACGGCGCCCCGCCATGCGGCTGGGTGGGTGCGCGGCGATGTGGCCACGGAAATCATCGAAATGATCCAGTGCGACGACGGCGAGCAGCTTGACATCGTTCTGAAGGCCATCCCCGTGAACGGCGGTCCCCGCGATTTCACGGGGGTGGTCAAAGCAGCACTCGATCAGTTGGAGGTGACGTATGGCTGATCCGAAGCTCACGCCGGCAGCGGACTGGCAAACCCAGGTCCGAGGTGCCAACGACGACGAGTATCAGATCTACGTTGCCAACGCAATCGCGTTGGGCTGGACGGTCAAGACCTACGACGAATGGCTCAGCAGCTAAGCGCCCGCGGTCTCTTCAGTTCACCAGTGTAGGGCAGGAGATTCCCTCGGGCACCTCCTGCCGGGTGTCTCGACACATCGATTGAAGTGTCGAACATGCGGCCCGTGGCGCCCCGTTTCAGGGGCACCACGGGCCTTTTCCATTTGCGGGTATGCCTATTTTGGGCAGTGACGCTCCGCGTCGGCAGGTTCTTGGACGTAACTAATGTCCCCGCGGCTCTAAAGCTGTACGGGGGGATTCTCCGCTAACTGGTTTTGAATTCCTCGTTGCCGCCCATTGAAAACGAGGGCGTGGTCAGGATAATGGCTCAATCGTAGGTTTCGAATGGCAGGGGAGGATATGTGATCGAGATAAGACGCCGGCGGCAAGGGATGTTCGACGTGGTGTTCGGCCTGGAGGAGCTGGAGGATCTGCTCCGCAAGCATGGCTGCGCCGATGTCGTCGATATCGATTCCGGCATGAAACTGGAAGTTCATGACGTCCACGGCCGGATGACGGTGTTCTCGCCCGGAGCGATTTCGAGCATCTCGGCTACAGCGGCAACAGTCATCTCGATGGCCAGCAAAGGGAAATTCGTTCAACGCACAGGGAGGCCCATACCGCTGCGATCCAACATCGATATCGAGCGCGTCGATCAGGTCGTGGTCGTGATCGATCGGGACGAGGGCGGTGCAGCGTCACAAACGACATTCTCGCCGTGGTGGATCATCTTCTGCGCAACGGGCACGTCCGCGAGGACGACGCGTTCGTGTACCGCGACAGTATGAAGGTCTACGACGGCGTGCAGGTGATCAACGGTGTGTTCGGTCGCTTCATTGCGCTGCAGGAAACCGATGCGATGCGGGCCGTTACCCTTCTCCGCGAGAAGATGTGACCACTTCGTAGCAAGTAGCCTCCCGCTCCCTGAAGCGGGCTCCCCAGATAAATTCCCCGGGGAATCAGGAAGCGCGTGGCAGATTCGAATAGGGGCGATTCGCCATTGCTGCATACCAAGGGTCTTGCTTTCGTGAAGCGCCTTGCTAGGGAAACGCTGATCAATGAGCCGATCGCCGTTGGTTTGGCGTATGCGGCTCGCGTTTTTTCAAACGGACAGGCCGTTGAGGCGAATTCCGGGCCCCGCGCGACCCCACTTCCTGCTTTTTCTACACACCAGACGGACTGCTCCCATGGCATGACCACAGCCGCTTGCGCGCGATCACCAGGTTCGCCAGCGCGAACAGGCTGAACAGTTGCGCCGTGTTCCTGGCCAGCCCCCTGTAGCGCACCTTGCGATGCCGGAACAGGTTCTTGACGACATGGAACGGATGCTCGACCCGCGCCCGAATCTGCGCTTTGGTCCGCTCGGCTGCGATCACCAGATCTTTCAGCGCGCCCTCGGTCATCGCCTTGATCTTGCCGCGCTTGAGCGCCACCTGCCACTTCACCGTCTTGCCTTTCATCTCATCGCGCTTGTCCACGCCGGTGTAGCCCGCATCGCCGAACGCTTCGAGTTCGTGACCATGCAGCAGGGCATGGGCCTTCGATACATCCGACTCGTTGGCCGCCGTGGTAACGACGCTATGCACCAGACCCGAGTCGGCATCGACACCGATGTGCGCCTTCATGCCGAAGTGCCACTCATTACCTTTCTTCGTCTGATGCATTTCCGGATCACGACTCTTCCCGCCGTTTTTGGTCGACGACGGCGCTGCAATGATCGTCGCGTCGACCAAGGTGCCTTCCTTCATCAACAGCCCGCGTTCGCACAGCGAAATACCGATCTCATCGAACAGCTTGCGCGTCAGGTCATGCTCGAGCAGCAGGCGCCGGAATTTCAGCAGCGTGGTCGCGTCAGGCACGTCTTCAACCGCCAGATCGATGCCGGCGAAGCCACGCATCGCGATGCTGTCGTACAGCGCGTCTTCCAGACCTTCGTCCGACAGGCCGTACCACTGCTGCAGAAAGTAGATTCGCAGCATCCGCTCCAGACCGATCGGCGGGCGCCCGCGCTTACCCTTCGGGTAGTACGGCTCGATGGCCGCCAGCAAGCGCGACCAAGGCACGAGTGTCTCCATCTCGTCCAGGAAGCGCTGACGCCGGGTCACGCGCTTCTTGCCCAGGCTTTCCGCTTCTGCAAAACCGATCTGCCGCTTCATGAGCTTGGCACCTTTCCGTGAGTTTCCTTCTATAACGCCTTCGGCCCAGTCAGCGATGACCACCGAGACGAATTGATCAGTGTTTCCCTAGCCTGAAGGGAACAAGCATTCCTGGGGAAAATGATGAGCGAAAAAGATGCGGTCGCCGTTTTGGGTGATAGAGCGCATAGTGCAAGTGATATCGAGCAAGGTTCGCCTGCTCCGAACAGCCAAGCCAAAGTCCATCCGTTTGCTCCCGGCGATCGGGTGCGCGTCTCCGACGACGTGAAAACTAGATATTTCCCTCAGTCGGAGCACGCCCGCCGCGCCGGGTGGACTGGTACCGTAAATTCCCAGTGCTGCCGCCCCTTCGAAGATCACGTTTATGTGGACTTCGACTTGCGACCGCGGCAAAGACGTCAGCGTCTCAAGGAGTTCATGGACGTCCGGGACCTCGAGTGGGCGCC